>NZ_JAFIRA010000009.1 GCF_022848905.1 Thermostichus vulcanus str. 'Rupite' | reverse complement strand
CTTGAGTGTGGTGGTGACCCGTTTCATGGGGACTATTGTATATATATTTCTGTTGCTGAATAAATTCAGCCTGTGCGCTTATATCCCCCGGTTAGAAACCGGGGGCTTTACGCTGCTTTTCGTAACTTTCTCTAGCATCTCCCCGCTCCTTTGGCCTGTTTTGCCCAGGGATGCTGGCGATGGATCCACCCATCGATGCATGAGGACCATAGGGTGAAAAAAAGGCTGGTTGCACCTTAGTTGGTCTGGTGGGGGGAAGTTGCAGCCGCCTATGGGGGGTTCTCAATCCGCTACCTCCAGGCCTGGACTCTCAAGGGAGAAGTGCCCGATGGGTCTAGCAGGCGGTTGGGATCCAGTTGGGGTTCCTGTGGGGATCCCTAGGCAGTTGCACCCCACCCAACCCAAAGGAAATCATCAAGCCAGCGCTAGCATCCGCTCAATAGCCCTACGGGCTTTACTAGCAGTTGGCTCCGGAACACGCACTTCGTAGATTTCTTCTTGCAAGGATATCCAGACTTTCTCTAGAGTAATTTTCTTCATGTATTGGCAAATAGCACGCTCACTGGCAGGATAAAAGGTTTTATCTGTCATTTCTTTCTGGAGCCGGTGAACAATTCCAACTTCTGTGGCCACAATGAACTCTTTAGCCAGGCTTCGGCGAGCATGTTGAATCATGCCCTCTGTGGAAAGAATGTGTACTTTGCCTTTTGAATCCCCAGTGGCTTGGTAGTACATGCACGAAGTTGAACACCCACACTCGGGGTGAATCAAAAGCTCTGCTTCAGGGTGAATGGCGTGCATAGCGTCAATCTCTCGGGGGTGGATGCCGGCATGCACATGACACTCCCCTGGCCAGATGTGCATTTTCCGCCCCGTTACCTTCTCCAGATAGGCACCTAAGAACATATCTGGCAGAAAGAGAATCTCTTGCTCAGGCGGAATGGCTTGGATGATCTTTAAGGCATTGGCCGATGTGCAGCAGTAATCCGACTCTGCCTTCACTTCAGCAGTGGTGTTGACATAGGAAACCACCACAGCATCAGAGTGTTCAGCCTTCCATTGCCGCAACTGCTCTGCATCAATCATCGCTGCCAGGGAGCAGCCAGCTTCTAGATCCGGCAAAAGCACGCGTTGTTCTGGACAGAGAATCGAGGCCGTCTCGGCCATAAAATGCACACCGCAAAAGACAATGATCTCAGCATCGGTCTGAGCAGCAGCTTGCGACAAACCCAGAGAGTCACCAACAAAGTCTGCGATGTCTTGAACTTCAGGAACCTGATAGTTATGGGCCAAGATTACCGCGTTTTTTTCAGTCTTGAGTTTTGCAATCTCCTGTGTAATCTCTAGCTGCTCAAGAAGAGTCATGCCGCAAGTACCTCTAAATGCATATCGATAGCCTTAGCAGAATGGGTGAGGGCGCCGACAGAAATAAAGTCCACGCCCGTAGCAGCAATCTGGCGCACGTTATCTAGGGAGACCCCCCCTGAAGCCTCCAACGGTACACGCCCTTCAGTCATCTGCACTGCCTGGCGCATCTCCTCCGTAGACATGTTGTCCAGCATCACACGATCTACACCCGCTTGCAAAGCCTCACGTAACTCTGCCAGATTTTTTACCTCAACTTCAATTTTGAGCATTATAGGCGCATAGCGGCGAGCGCGCTCAATCGCCGCCACAACCCCACCTGCTGCGCGAATGTGATTGCTTTTAATCAAGATGCCATCATAGAGGCCTATCCTATGATTGTGTCCACCGCCAACATAGACCGCGTACTTCTCCAGGATCCGTAAGCCAGGAGCGGTCTTGCGTGTGTCCAAAATCTTTGCCGAAAAACCCTGAACTGCTTCCACATAGCGCGCCGTGAGTGTGGCGATGCCACTGAGCCTTTGCAAGAGGTTCAAAGCAGTGCGCTCGCCCATGAGGATGGTTCGCAGCCGTCCCTTGATCTCAGCAATGGTTTGACCGGGAACAAGCCGGTCTCCGTCACAGACCTGCGGCACAAACTCTATCTCCTCTATCTCATTATCCAAAGTTGCAAAGACCATCTGAGCAATCGGTACACCCGCAACCACACAGGCTTCCTTAGTGCGCATAACCGCTTGTCCGATGTGATCAGGTGTGCAGATAGCTTCGCTGGTTACATCGCCAGGGCCGATGTCTTCTTGCAGGGCATTTTTAATGATTGTTTGGACAGCAAGGGAATCCAACCTACTCATGGCGACTCCGTTTGCAACTGCTTCTCCCGGCGCATCAGTCGATCTTTCTGAATGATGATATGGGTTTGCCAGCTGGGGTTCTCCCAAGGAAAGTCTGAGCGCATGTGAACTCCGCGTGTTTCAGCCCGCAAGAGGGCACTTTGAGCTATGAGCCGAGCAGCCAAGGCTTGGTCTTGAGCAGGACCCCAGCCTTCAGATTCTAGACGGCTGAGTTCGCCAATGGCATATTTTAGGCCCCTGCGATCTCGCACTAGACCGACATGCTCAGTCATGAGCCGTTTAACTTGAGGGTGTATATGACTATGGGAGTGGCTGGGTTCCCAGGAGTCAGCTTGGCTAAGCTTGGGGGGTCTGGGTTTGGGGAGTTCACGCTGAATCGCTGCTTCCACAGCCCGCCTGGCAAAGACCAAACACTCCAAGAGGGAATTACTGGCCAAGCGATTGGCGCCATGTACCCCAGTGCAGGAGACTTCCCCAATGGCAAAGAGATTCTTGAGGGTTGTCTCCGCCCAAAGGTTGGTGCGAACTCCTCCAATGCTGTAGTGGGCTGCAGGAGCTACAGGGATGAGATCTCGTGTTGCATCCAACCCATAGCGCAGGCATGTCTGGTAGATGTTGGCAAAGCGAGAACGCACCAGCTCAGGATCAAGATGTTGCAAGCTTAGAAAAACGTGCTCTGCTTGAGCTTTGTGAATCTCTGTAAAGATGGCTCGGGCAACGATGTCTCGAGGGGCAAGTTCTGCCCGCTCGTCGTAGTGAGGCATAAAGCGTTCCCCCTGCTGATTGAGCAGATAGGCTCCCTCCCCCCGCACAGCTTCACTGATGAGAAAACTGGGAGCGTTAGGAAGAGCCAAAGCCGTCGGGTGAAACTGAACAAACTCCAAGTCAGCCAGCTCAGCACCTGCCCGATAGGCTAACGCTATGCCATCCCCCGTTGCACCAGAAGGAGCAGTTGTGCGTTCATAAAGAGCTGCTGCCCCTCCGGTCGCTAAGAAGGTCACGCTAGCCAGCACAATTTGATGGGGGGCAACCTTTGCCCCAAGGCATACCCCGTCAGCTGTCACCAGATCAATCACGGGTGCCTGCTTGATAAGCTTGATCCTGGAATTTTGCATCACCAGTTCAGACAGGCGGGCAACGATACGCTGGCCGGTTGAGTTACCCCCCGCATGAACGATACGGCGGAAGCTGTGGCCACCCTCCTGCCCCAACTCATAACCCCAAGGCGTGCGATCAAAGGCTACCCCTAACCGATCCAACTCGTTGATACATTGGGGTCCGTCCCGCACCAGCACCTCTACCGCTTGCTCATCACATAAGCCCCACCCCGCTTTCAGGGTGTCTTCCCGATGCAGTTGCGGGGAATCGCTCTCATCAACAGCTGCAGCAATCCCTCCTTGCGCCCATGCAGAGTTGGTCTCGGAGAGGCTGGTTTTTGTGAGTAAGTACACTAGGCCATACTCAGCAGCGCGGAGGGCGGCATAGAGCCCTGCCAGCCCTGCCCCGATGACCACAAAGTCGCTCTCGAGAACTTCCATAAGGCTTCCTTTATAAGGATTTTTCTGGATCGGTGCAAGCCTTGATTCGGGAAGCTGTCCAGGATCCTAGTCGGCTCTGAGGCTTTTTATTATCTCAATCGTCCAAATGCTTCTGTTGTCAGATTAGGTTTTTCTAAGGGATACAAAGCTATGTATCCTCGTCTGCATGCTCGGCTGATTGGGAGAAAGCAAAGGGTAAACACCCCCCAATTAATTACACCAACCAGCTAGCTAGCTATTTTGTGGAGATTTGCTTGTTGTTTGCTTTAAGCAAGAACAGAGTGTCGAGCTTTCCAACTCAATCCAATCAGCACAGAGATTCTCAAGAATGCTAGTAACCTCGAGCATAGAGGCTTTGTAAGGTGGAACTGGTTTAGCTCAACTGTTCTAATATTCTAACAGAATGTTCTAACAGAAAGTTTGTCGTGCTAACTAAAAACAACATGAAAACAGAGCCAGATAACGAGATCAGGGACTTTGGGATTAAGCCATAATAGTGAGCCTACGCGTTAGTGTTCATTGGGTGCCAAATCAGCAATTGACTTTGCTCTATTTTCTAGATACTTAATCTTTTTTTCTAGATACTTAATCTTTTCTTCCATAGATGATAAAATCTCATCATACTTACTGATATATTCAGCGGAGCTAAGAATTTTTATAGATTTTACAGATGAGGAAGTTATACCCAAAGATGCGCTTGCAACCTGAGTCTTAACCTTGTTCCTAGTGGAGCCTATGGATTGTCGAGACTGAGTTAAGCGGTTGATATCCTGATTTAAGAGATCCCGTTTTGATTGCAGCTGCTCTACCTTAGCAATACCATCTTTGAGATACTGAATTAATTTTTGTCTTTTGGTTTGTAGATCTTGAATCGAGTCTTGTAGGGTTTGCTCTTCTTGCTGCAGATCGGCAAGCAACTGTCTATGAGATTCTATCTCTTGCTCTAGCTGAGTGGCTTGAGTGTTTGTCTGAGTCTCTGCATGAAGCTGGCTAGGATGTGTTTTCCACTTGTGTAAGTCTGCTTGTAAGTTTTGCAGAATATCTCTGAGGGTGGCAAACTCTTTTTGCAACTGTTGCAGGTTCAGGGTGTTGAGGTCACTTTGTTTTTGATGCTGCTGTAGAGATTGTGCCTGGATCTGGGCTTTAGCCTCCCCCGCAGATAGGGCAGAAGCCACATAGCCCGTCATTCCCGTAGCCAAACCTGCCGCTCCTGCCTGCAACAGGGATCCTCCCGCCCCTAGACCACTGATGGCCACTGTCACTCCGGCCAACGCGGGAAAGGTCATGATCCAAAACTGGCGTGGGGGTAACATGGTCGGCCCGAAATATAAAAATAAAAAGATTTGTTGTCATTTTATACCCATCTTGGTGTGGGTTTTAGAGTCCCCCTGTAGAGCATGGGGCACTTTTCTAGGGATTTTCTAGAGATTCTTTGCAACTCCCCATCCGCAACTTAAGTTACCCTTGGCATCGGAGAAAAAAAGGATTCCGCTTTTGACCCGCTTTATCGATTCCCCCCTGAACGAAATGGATCTGAGTACCTGGAGCCTTGAGGAAAAGGTGGGGCAACTATTTTTGGTTTATTTCGAGGGGCCGTTGCTATCGCCTGCCCTGAAAGAAATGATCCGGGAGTATCACATAGGTGGGCTGATCTTCTACTCGGTTGCTGGGAATATCCAAACGCTGTCCCAAGTCGCTCAGCTAACTGCGTCTGCCCAAGCCCAAAGTCGGATCCCCTTGTGGATGGGTATTGACCAAGAGGGGGGGCCGGTGGTGCGTCTCACAGAAGGGGTGACGGTTTTTCCCAGCGCTAGGGCGGTAGCGGCAGCGGGATCCCTTGAAGATGCCGAAGCCATGGCCCAAGTCGTGGGCATCGAGCTAAAAAGCTTGGGGTTCAACCTGAACTTCGCGCCCGTTGTCGATGTCAACAGCAACCCCTACAACCCAATCATCGGCATCCGTGCCTTTGGGTCTGACCCGCAACAGGTGGCGGACTACGGCCTGGCGATGCTGCGGGGGTATCGACAAGCCGGGATCCTCTGTACCCCGAAACATTTTCCCGGCCATGGGGATACCCATATCGATTCCCACCTGGGGTTACCACGGGTGGATCGCCCGCTGGTGGAGCTGCAAGCCACGGAACTCTACCCCTTTCAAGCCCTGATCCAAGCAGGGGCAGAAGCAATCATGACGGCGCATGTGGTGATGCCTGCCCTGGGATCCGAACGACCGGCAACACTGGCTCCTGAGATCTTGTCTGGCGAGTTGCGGCAACGGCTGGGGTTTACAGGGGTCATTTTCACGGATTCCATGACCATGGGGGCCATTGCCCAAACCTACGGGATCCCGGAGGCGGCAGAACTGGCTTTTCAAGCGGGGGCCGATATTCTTCTGTTTGGAGCGGATCGCGGCTTTACACCGGTGGTGCAAAAAGAAGCCTATGCCCACCTGTTGCGGGGGTTCCGCAGCGGACGGTTATCGGTGCAGCAACTGGAGCAATCGGTGCAGCGGATCCTGAACTTGAAACAACGCTATCGCTTGGGATCCCCACCCGACTCGAAAAGGGCAGAAACCGCCAAGCCTGCCACCAGTCCCAGTCATCAGGCTCTCGCTCAGCGCATTGCCCTAGCCAGCATTACCCTTCTCAAGGGATCCCTGCCCCCTTTAGCCCCTGACCTATTGCTGATTACCCCGGTTCCTCTCTTGGGGGAGCTGCTGCAACACGCCTTACCCAGTGCTCAAGTTTTCCGGATTACCCTGGATCCCAACCCTGAGGATTGGCCAATACTCCTGGAAAGGGTCAAAAGGGCTGAGCAAGTGGTGGTGGGATCCCTGGATCTCTTTCGTCACCCGGCCCAGAGTGAGTTACTGGCGAAGCTGGTGAGCGCCCTTTCCCCCGAAAAAGTGATCGGCTTAGCCTTGGGATCCCCCGAGGATCCATCCGCCCTGCCGCAGATCCCAGTTTACCTGGCTTGCTACGGCACAACCCCCGTTTCTCTACAGGCTTTGGTGGAGGTTTTGTTGGGTCGGATCCCAGCTTAAGGGTGGATGCGGGGTAACCCCGGATCCCCATCTCGACAGGTCTGATCCCGGCGATCTCAGCTGATCTCAAGAGGTCTCAAGATCTCAACGGATCTCATCAGGGGACAACTCAAGCGCAAAACCTAGAGGCTTAGGGTACTCAAGTTTTGTCGCTGCAGCGCCGGTACAGTTCGTTTCACCAACCCTGTCAACACAGCCCCTGGGCCGATTTCCCACACCTGTTGGATGCCGTCGGCGGCCATTTGCAGAACAGTTTCCCGCCACCGCACCGGGGCTGTCATTTGCACCAAAAGGGCCTGTTTGAGCAGCTGCGGATCTTGGCTGGCAGTGGCGGTACTGTTGCTGTAAACCGGCACCCGTGGGGTTTGAAAGTGGATTGCCTCTAGGGTTTGGGCAAATTCATCGGCAGCAGCCTGCATCAACCAGGAGTGAAAAGCACCACTCACCTTCAAAGGAACAGCCCGTTTGGCCTGTAGTTGCTCACAGACGGCTTTCACAGAATCGACATGGCCGGTGATCACCACCTGATCCGGGCTATTGTCATTAGCAATGGCCACATCGGGAATGACATCGCAGAGATGCTCTAACTTGGCTCGGTCAAACCCGATCACCGCCGCCATCCCCCCAGCGGGATCCCCCTCTCCTACCGCATCCATCAACTGACCCCGCAGCGCCACCAGCCGCAAGCCGGTTTCAAAGTCAAACACCCCCGCCGCATAGAGGGCGCTGTATTCCCCCAAGCTGTGGCCCGCCGTGCAGGCAGGGGTCTGGCCCTGAGCATAGAGGTAATCCGTTAGCAGGGCGGAAACGGTAAACAAAGCTGGCTGGGTGTAGCGAGTTTGGTGAATTTGTTCTTCCAACAGCGCTAAGGGATCCCATCCCAATAGATCACAGGCCAAAGCCAACTTCTGCTTGGCCCCCTCCCAATCCCGTAAGTCTGCTCCCATGCCAACGGCTTGGGATCCCTGGCCGGGATAAATCCAGGCAATGGTCATCAATCTACTTCCCCCAACGAAACACAATCGAGCCCCAGGTGAGACCGGCGCCAAAACCCACCATCACTCCCAGATCGCCGGGGCCAAAGCGCCCCTTTTCCACCCAATCCGCCAAAGCGATGGGCACCGAGGCCCCGGAGGTATTGCCGTAGTGCTCCAACACACTGGCTATGCGAGCCGGATCCACCTGCAGGCGTTTGGCAATGGCATCGAGAATGCGCTGGTTGGCCTGGTGAACAAAGTACCCCTGCACCGCTTCTGCTGGGATCCCGGCCCGGAAGAGGGACTTTTCGATGACCTCCGGCACGGCATGGACGGCAAACTTGTACACCTCCCGCCCATTCATGGTGATGGGGCGACAGCGGTATTGCCCCACCTGCAGGGATCCCACTAGGGATCTGGCTTCCGTTTCCATGCGCAAGCTGAGCAGCTCACTACCGGTACCATCGCTGCGTAACTCAATGCCCAAAATCCCGTGTTGGCCAGACTGCAACGGATCTGCTGCTGCCGCAGGATCCGCCTCCAAAAGGACAGCACCGGCCCCATCCCCAAACAACACACAGGTGGTGCGATCCGTCCAATCCACCGTGCGGGAAAGCACATCCGCCGCCACCACCAAAGCCCGTCGGTACAGCCCGGTTTGCAAAAATTGGGTTGCCGTGGCCACGGCAAAGACAAACCCTGTGCAAGCCGCTGTCAGATCAAAAGCAACAGCCCGTGTGGCCCCAAGAGCCGCTTGCACCTGGGGCGCAGACCCGAAGCGGTCGGCACTGGTGGAGGTGGCCAACAGAATCAGATCCAAGTCTTGGGGGTGTACCTGGGCCTGGGCAAGCGCTGCGGTTGCCGCCTGATATGCCAGATCCACCACGCTGAGTTGCGGTGGCAGAATCCGTCGTTCCCGAATGCCAGTCCGGGGCCAAATCCATTCATCCGAAGTCTCGACGATGTGGCTCAAATCGTCATTGTGCAGACAGGGATCCGGTAGGGCGGCACCAATCCCCACCAACCGCACTGTTGGGAGGCTATTGTTGGGCATCGGCTCTATCCTTCCACCCGATCCAACGGTCGAAAGGGCAAGACTTCTGGGTTTAGGTCGGGAGATTGCACCTCGCTGCTCTCAACGGGTCGAGACCTCAGCCTCGAGTTAGAGTTTGAGTCGGTGTTGTCTGCCATTTCTGTCCGTAACCGTTCCAAGACTTTCTGTTCAGCCGCTTCTTTGGCCAGCCGAATCGCATGATAGACCATGGCTTCTTTGGAGCTGCCATGGGTGATCACACAAATCCCGTTCACCCCCAACAACAAAGCACCCCCATACTCCACGTAATCCATGCGCCGCTTTACCCGCTTGAGATTGGGTTTGAGCAGCCAGGTGCCAATCTTGCCCCGCCAACCGCGCGGTAGCTCCTCCCGCAACACCTGGGTAATCACCTGACCGACACTTTCGGCAAACTTGAGCAGGGCATTGCCCACAAACCCATCACAGACCACAACATCGAACTCCCCCGTCAGCACATCCCGCCCCTCAGCATTGCCGGTGAAGCGGATCCCCTTTAATTCCGCAAGACGTTGATGAGTGGCAACCGCTAAATCATTACCCTTGTTGGGTTCTTCGCCAATGTTGAGCAGGCCGACCCGCGGATGATCGATGCCCATCACACACTGGCAATAGAGGGATCCCATGCGGGCAAACTGCTCCAAAAAGCGAGGCCGACAATCGACATTGGCCCCCACATCCAACAGCAGAACCGGCTTACCTTTCAGGGTGGGCAAAAGAGCGCCGATGGCGGGACGATCAATCCCCGCTAACCGCCCCAAACCCAGATGAGCAGCGGCCATGGCTGCACCTGTGTTTCCGGCTGCCACCACCGCATCTGCCTGCTTGGCCCGCACCTGCTGCATCGACACATTGATGGAAGCCTTGGGCTTTTTACGCACCATCAGGGGTTCTTCCGCCATACCCACATCCTCTTCGGCAGGCACAATCGTGATCCCCGACGGCAACGGCTGCGGCAAGAAAGGTTGTAGGGATTCTGGACGACCGACTAGTGCGATCTCAACCTGAAGCTGTCGATGGGCCAGCAGGGCACCCTTGATGATCTCTTCGGGAGCATAGTCACCCCCCATCGCATCAACTGCAATTCGCACAAGCTGACCTCACACTGGAATACCCTTGGCGGCCCGAGGAAAGAACCGGATCGAAATGACTTTTAAGTCCCCTCAACCCGAACGGATTGGGGTCTTGATGACCGCAAAGTGCTACCGAATTTTACCAGATTTGTCCTCCCCCTTGATGAGGTCGCGGATCCACGGAGAAGCAGGAGGCGATTTAACTGGATAGGCTGGATCAGGCTTTCAATCACGCTTGGGCAAGGGTGGCCAAGAGAGATTGCACCTGCTCCACATGGGTGCGGGCTGTGGAGGTTTCCTGCTGGTGTCGACTCCAATCCGTTTCCAGTTGTGCCAGTTGTGCCCCCAAATCCGCCCACAGATCCCGCTCGGGGTAGAGGCTAGCCTGCAGATGATTGAGTCGCCCCCAGGTTTCTGCCATCGCCTGTGTGCGTACCCGCAGGGATCCCTCTTCTTCCTCCAGTTGTCGCCATTGCTGCTCCAGCTCTTGCCGTTGGCGAGCCAGATTCTCCTGTTGAGGTTGCAGAGACGATTCCAGTTGCTGAATGAGGGTTTGCAAACGACTCTGTTCCTGCAGGAGGGCTTGTTTCTGGCTGTCGATCTGTCCCAAGATGGGCCCAATATCAACGGTCGGCAGGGTAGGGGCAGCAGTGGGTTGGCCTTGCAACTGGCTGAGTCGGGCCTCTTGGCGGATAAGCTCTTCGTATTCCCGTTGCAGGTTTTTCTCTTGGGGCAACAGGGCTTCTTCTAAGGCTCCGCAGGCGGACTGCGCGTAGTCGATATCCATTTCAATATCAAACTGCTCATCAGGAGAGGCTGTTGCTAAGCGCTCTTGCAGTTCCCGCAAGGCTTGCCGGTTTTGTTCTAGCTCAGCCCGCTGTTGGTTCACCTGAGCAGAGCGCTGTTCGTAATCCCGCCGCAGTTGGCTGACCAAAGTCGTCAGTTCCTCCAGGGAGATGGGGGGATCTGCCGCTCCTGCCGCGCCGTTGCTCACTCCGCTGGCGGTGATGAAATCGTACTCTTGCACGAGGCGATAGGTTTGCTGGTGGAGGATCTCCTGCAGTTGCAGTTGCTTGGCTATCTGCTGCAGTTGCTCTTGATAAGCCCGCAGGGATCCCTGTTGGGCTTGCCACCCAGCCTGAGTTTGATCCCACAATTGACGGGATCCCCACCAAGCGGTACGGCGCTCTTGCCAACGGTGGTGATCCTGATCCAACTCATTTTGTTGAGTTTGCGCCTGCTGTCGCTCCTGTTCTAGGGTTGCGATTAGCTGGTTTAGGTGCTCTTGGCGCTGTTGGATGTGGTTCTTCAAGCTTTGGACAGGGGCAAGGGGATCCTGAGCAGGCTGTAAACACTCCTGGAGCTGCTGAATCAAAGCCTGTAGCTGTACTGCTTCCTCCTCCCCCAGTCGGCTGGAACGGGCCGCCTGCAACTGTGCTTCCAACTCCTGTTGCCGCTGATGGAGAGCTTCCCGCTGCTGCCCGATCAGGCGTTGTTGCTCGGCCAGGTGGGCCTGTTGGGTTTCCAGCTCTTGTTTGAGACTGTCCAGGAGTTTTCGATCTTCTTCGACCCCTTTGTATTGCTCGTAGAGCCGCTGGATTTCTTCCTCTCGCCCTTCTAGCTCCATCTCGCGACGGGTGAGCTCCTGGGCCTGAAAGGTGAGGGATTGCTTCCAAACTTCGATCTCTTCCTCTTGGCTGCGGGCTTTGTCCTGAACGCGGCTGAAGTTTTGTAAATAAGTAACCAGTTGACGAGCCGCTTCGCTAATGCGGGAAACCTGACGGCTACCGGAGATTTCCGCTAGCACCAAGGAGCCATCCTTAAAGCGGTTCGCGTCCTGGGCAATGCGACCCTCAAGGGTAATGGCGTCTTCGTTGACCGCCACCCAGGTGTTGTCTTGCTGCTGCTTAGCCAGCAATTGCAGAGACGACTTGGCAAACCCAATTGGCTTGGATAGCTCTGCGAGATACAGCACACCTGGACTCCTTCAAAACAGCATAGACAGCGATGATCTAAATTCTGCCTCAGCCGAGCCGCTCCCCCATCCTGGGAAGTTGGGATGGTGTTTAGGGTGCAGCGAGTCAACCAGGCTCAATAGCCAGTGCTTGTGCTTTGTCCACCCACCCCAATTGGATCCACATGCTTGGCAATGCAGTAGGCAACTTGGCCCCTATCCTAACTTGCAGTTTAACCAGCTTCCGTTGGGATCGTTCACCCTCTGGAGTAAAAAAAACCACCTTCCCGCAGCTGGGTTTGCGGAGGGCTGGAGTAGCTATTCAAACTGTCACTGGAAAACTAGAGTAGTCTAGGGTGTGGTGTGGAGTTCTGTTGAGGGGTTCTATGGAGCTACGAGGTGAACCACTGTCCATCCGTCGTCGTTCTCCTGCTCCAGCGATAGTGGTGGCCTCCCAGGTCTATCAATCCGCCTCGTCTGAAGCCAAACCTCGCCATATCTTAGAGGAGATTGTCTGGCATAAAGAACAGGAAGTGGAGCGCCAGCGTCAACAGGTGCCCCTCAAGCAGTTGCAGCAACAGGTGGCCCAAGCGCCTCCCACCCGAGATTTTGTGGCGGCTCTTACCCAATCTCCCCACCCGGTTTCTTTAATTGCCGAGGTAAAAAAGGCCTCTCCCAGCCGCGGCATCCTACGGGATCCCTTTGACCCGGTGGCAATTGCCCGAAGCTACGTGGCAGGGGGGGCCAGTTGCTTATCGGTGCTGACGGATGAGCGTTTTTTTCAGGGCAGTGGCGAGTATCTCCGGCAAATTCGCCAGGCTGTAGAAATCCCGCTGCTGTGCAAGGAGTTCATTCTCTATCCCTACCAAATTCTGTGGGCCCGCTCGTTGGGGGCAGATGCGGTGCTGTTGATTGCGGCTATCCTTTCGGATACCGATTTGGGTTATTTTCTGAAATTGATTGTCCAGTTGGGCATGGCGGCTCTGCTGGAGGTGCATACCCCACAAGAGTTGCAGCGGATCCTGCAGTTACCTCAACTGGAGGAGGCCAAGGGGCGGGTGCTGATTGGCATCAACAATCGGGATCTGAAAACCTTTACGGTGGATTTGAACACGACCCGCCGACTGTTGGCCACCTACCGGGATCTCCTTGCCGTTCCCGGCAGCGGTGCGGCGCACCCGCACGTTCTACCGGTGGTGAGTGAGTCTGGTATTTACACTGCCGCCGATCTGCAACAGTTACGGGATTGGGGAGTTCGCTCTGTACTGGTAGGGGAAGCCTTGGTGAAACAGCCGGATCCCGGTCAAGCTGCCCGTCACCTGTTGTCGTCCCATTGAATGAGGATCAGATGGATCCCAAGGATCGCTCAGACCGATGAAACGTATTCCTGTACCTGCTCATGTCCACTATGAATTTTTGCTGCGGGTTCTGGAGCGGCAGACCTTTCCGGCAGTCGAAGAACAGGATTTTAACAATCGGGCTCGTATGCAGGAGCTGATCAATTCCTTGCGCAAGGCCCTAACCCAACAGCAGCAACTGGAAGAAGACTGGCGACAGCGGGGCTATCAAGTGGATCACCGTTGGAATATGGAAGAGCCGTGACCCCTCTTGACTCTCCAGTGGACTGTAAGGTTTAGCATCAAGCCAATTGAGTTCTAGAACCGCTCCGACCGGGGGTGGCACCTGACTTCCAGGAGGCTTTTCAAGATGCAGACCGCGTTGACCGTACCGAAACTAGCCTGTTCTGCCTGTGTAGAAACTGTCACCAAAGCTGTGCAACAACTGGATCCGCAAGCCCAAGTCCAGGCGGATCCCAAAACCAAGCAGGTGGTGATTACCTCCGAGCGCCCCGTGAGTGATTTGCGGCAGGCCCTGACTCAGGCGGGATATCCTCCGGCTCCGTAAATTGACCCAGGTTTATTCCTTCCCAATTCATCACTCCGGCTGGCCGAATCCCTTCCAACCCCAAACTTCTGCTCCCTCCAGATGGGGAGCAAGGGTTGGTTCTCTTGACCTAAACAATTTATCGAGGTGTCGCCATGTCTGCTCACCCAAGCTCTGAGGCGTTTTCCGGCGCTTTACCAGCTCAGAAGGTTCCCGACCCCACCTCTGAGGCAACCTGGCAGTTGGCTTTGCAGGGCATGAGTTGTGCCTCCTGTGCCCACAGCATTGAACAGGCTTTGACGCAAGTGCAGGGGGTCTCTCAGGGATCCGTTAATTTTGCCACCGAACAGGCCACTGTCAAAGGGGATCCGCAACGGGTCAGCCCCGAGCTGTTGATCCGGGCGGTCCAACAGGCGGGGTATCAGGCGCGGTTAGTCCAGGCGGATGGGCAGGATTCCGAGACAAGTGATGCCGAGCGGATCGCCCAACGGGCAGCAGAACGGGATCTGAAACTGAAGGTGGCGATTGGAGTGGGCATCAGTACGGTCTTGGTGATCGGATCCCTGCCGATGATGCTGGGGATGGAGATCCCAGGCTTTCCCATGTGGCTGCACAATCCCTGGTTGCAGTTGGTGCTGACGGCCCCGGTGCAATTTTGGGTGGGCAAGCATTTTTATCGCGGTGCTTGGGCAGCTTGGCAACGGCGTTCGGCGGATATGAACACGTTGGTGGCTTTGGGAACGAGCGCAGCTTTCTTCTATTCCCTGTTCCCAACGATTTTTCCTCATTATTTCCATCGGCAGGGGCTCCACCCCGATGTGTATTATGAGGTCTCGGCGGTGGTCACCACCCTGATCCTGGTGGGCAAGTGGATGGAGCAACGGGCCAAGGGGCAGACCTCGGAAGCGATTCGCAAGTTGATTGGGTTGCAGCCGAAAACGGCGCGGGTGATTCGCAATGGTCGGGAGGAGGATATCCCGATTCGAGAAGTCCAGGTGGGGGATCAGATCCGGGTGCGCCCCGGAGAAAAGATACCGGTGGATGGGGTAATCCTTGAGGGATCCTCGGCGGTGGATGAGTCGATGGTGACGGGGGAGAGTTTACCTGTGGAGAAGTCTGCAGGGGATGAGGTGATTGGGGCAACTTTGAACCGGACGGGTAGCTTTGTGATGGAAGCCCGTCGGGTGGGTAAAGACACCGTTTTGGCCCAGATTGTCCGCTTGGTTCAGGAAGCCCAGGGATCCAAAGCGCCGATTCAGCAGTTGGCGGATCAGGTTACGGCTTGGTTTGTGCCGGTGGTGATTGGGGTTGCCCTGTTGACGTTTATCCTCTGGTTGATTCTGGGTGGCAACCCGACCTTGGCCCTAGTCAATACCATCGGCGTGTTGATCATCGCCTGTCCTTGTGCGTTGGGTTTGGCAACTCCCACCTCGATCATGGTGGGTACAGGGCGAGGGGCTGAGTTGGGGGTACTGGTGAAGAGTGCCGATAGCCTGGAGCTGGCCCATCGCCTGCGCACCGTGGTGTTGGATAAAACCGGCACCCTGACGGAAGGCCGTCCCACGGTCACGGATATTTGGACGAATGGCTCCTCTTCCCTGGAAGTATTGCGCCTGGCTGCGGCAGTGGAGCGGCACTCGGAGCATCCTTTGGCCCAAGCGGTGGTTCAGAAAGCCGAAGCTGAGGCCATTTCCATTCCAACAGCACAGCAGTTTCAAGCCATCGTCGGCAATGGGGCAGAAGCTTGGGTTCAAGATCAGCGGGTTCAAGTGGGGCGGCTGAGGTGGTTACAGGAGTTGGGAATCCCTTGGGATCCTACCCTGCAGGGACAGGTGGAAACTTGGGAACGTCAAGGCAAAACGGTGATTGGGGTCGCCCAATCGGGGCGCTTACTGGGGCTACTGGCGATTGCCGATCCGATTAAACCCACCTCCCCCGAAGCGGTGCAGCGGCTGCAACAGATGGGCCTAGAGGTCATCATGCTCACGGGCGACAACCCAACGACGGCCCAAGCCATTGCCCGACAAGCAGGGATCCTGCGGGTGATCGCCCAAGTACGCCCCGACCAAAAGGCCGCCCATATCCGCCGCTTGCGACAGCCTCAACACCTAGTGGCGATGGTGGGGGATGGCATCAATGATGCGCCCGCCTTGGCAGAAGCCGATGTGGGGATTGCCATCGGTACGGGTACAGATGTGGCCATGGCCGCCAGTGATATCACCCTGATGTCGGGGGATCTACGGGGGGTGGTCACTGCCATTCAGCTCAGCCGGGCCACCCTCAACAACATTCGGCAAAACCTATTTTTTGCTTTTATCTACAACACACTCGGGATCCCGATTGCGGCGGGGGTGCTTTATCCCTTGACCGGCTGGCTGCTCAACCCGATTGTGGCGGGGGCGGCCATGGCTCTCAGTTCCGTTTCGGTGGTCACCAATGCCCTACGCTTGAAGCGGTTTCGACCCCGTTAGAGTGGAAGCTGAAAGATGACAAAAATAGAAACAGAAAAGGTAGGCTCATCACCTACCTCAACTCAATTCAATCTCAATTCAATTTCAATTATGTTGGTCTATTGACGCTTGCCCTTTGAGGGGCTTCACCCTTGACTCTGAAATCCCAGTGGGATCGAGAACTGGGCGAGAACCCCTGTCTACCCTGCGGAGAAAATCAACGGAACCCTAACCGTCAGATTAGGAAACAACATTCACTTTCACCAGTTGCGCTTTTTCAGATTCTGCTTTCGGCAGAGTTAGAGTTAGGATCCCATCTTTGTATTCCGCTTTCACCTGATCATGTTGGATCCGGTTCGGCAGCGGGATCACCCGTTGGAAACGTCCATAGCGGAACTCACTGCGGGTTACGCCTTTGTCTTCCGAACGTTTTTCAAATCGCCGTTCTCCACTGATGGAAACCGCCTCGGCTGTGGCTTGGATGTCCAGATCTTTGGCATCTAGACCGGGCAGCTCCAGCTTCAGGGTAATGGTTTCCGGATCATCGTGCATTTCCACCGCAGGCAAAAAGGCAAATCCACCATCTCCGTTGGTGGTAGTGCGAGGCACCAGACGGTCAAACATCCGGTTCATTTCCCGTTGAATTTCATCAATCTCACGAAATGGATCCCAGCGAACGATATTCATAAATCGTCCTCCTGACAGTTTTGCTTTAACTTTCGATCCAAACCTAGAGGCTCAGCACAACCTCTATGCTTTTAGTCTAGACAACATCAGCTGAAAATATGTAGGGTTTTCTGGACATCTTGAGGGGATTTACCGATCCTCAGAAGCGGATTAAAACCAAGTTAAGAGTTAGTTAAGACTTCTGCGTTTGAGCTGACGATTGGGTCGTGTTTGTAGCCACATGCTGAGACCTGTTGCCACCATAACCAACAAACCTATCCCATTCAGAAAGGGATAAATGGCCTGCAGGTTGAGGGGCCCCCACTGACCTTTGTGGATTTGGATGAGCCAGTAGTAGTCAAAATTTTGATTGAGGAGGGCAATTTGATACAGGGATCCCGTCAGTACGGTCACCACCAACGGCAAAAACAGGATGGGGGCGAGAAAGCGGTGGATCTTGCGGATGGTCATTTTGTTCAGGGCCATGGGATTCTCTCCAAAGCAGGGGGCTTACTCTGCAATGGTACGAGGGAAACGCTTGAGTGGTTTTGTCGACTCTCTCCCATAACCTAAACGAGGCTCTCATGCCGGGATTGGCTCAACCCCTGATATTCCTTCGGATCAAAGAAGGACTCCCCAGCTACATAGGCTCGACCGGGGGAGAGATCCGGCAAGGGATCCGCTTCTGCTTGGCCGTCGAACGTTAGCTCCAACAACACCCCGTTGGGATCGTAGACAAACAGTTGCCATAGGTGGGTTCCTGGCACAATAAACTCACGACAGGATAGGCCCAACTGGGTAATCCGCCGCTTGAATTCGTGAAACCCTACCGCCTGCAGGGAGATGTGATCAATGGCTCCAGTTTCTAAGGGGGCCACTCCTGATTTCCCTAAGGCGGGGCCACCGGCGTAGATGTGAAAGATGGTGGGATTTTCGGGGGTTGGGCAAGCCAACCAGGCTCCCGGAAAGCCAAAGTTGGGGCGGGGAACTTGCCGCATACCCAGGATCTGGGTGTAGAAGCGGATCGTGGCTTCCAAATCGTTGGTTTTGATGGCGACGTGAAATAAGCCCGTGAGCACCATAGTTCCTTGTGCAATCCTTAGATCTGCCCCTAAGTCTCCATGCTTCGCATCAAGTCAGACCTCTTTCCCAGCCCTGACTGAGCTAACAGGTCACCTCCAAAAAGGATCCCATGCGGCGAAACTTCTGGTAGCGTTCCTCCCGCAGTTGTCGGCCACTTAAGCTAGAAAGTGCCTGTAGATGCCTCAGCAGGGTTTGCTTGAGGGTTTGGGCTGCTTCCACCGGAGCACGATGGGCACCTCCAACGGGTTCAGGTAGGATCTCGTCAATGACTTCCAGCTGCAGTAGGTCTTGGGCCGTGATGCGCAGGGCTGCCGCTGCTTGCGGAGCTTTCTTAGCATCTTTCCAGAGAATGGCTGCACACCCTTCTGGGGAGATCACCGAATAAACGGCGTGTTCAAACATCAATATCCGGTCGCCAACACCAATGGCCAGTGCTCCACCGGATCCCCCTTCGCCGATGATGGTACAGATGATCGGGATCTCAAAGCGGAAGAGGGCTTGCAGATTGGCGGCAATTGCCTCCCCTTGGCCTTCTTCTTCTGCCTTCACACCAGGGTAGGCCCCTGGAGTATCAATAAACGTGAGCAAGGGTAGACCAAAACGGTGGGCATGCTCCATCAGCCGCAGCGCCTTGCGGTAGCCAGCCGGATTGGGCATGCCGAAGTTGCGGTGAATATTGTCTTTGGTGTCGCGGCCTTTTTGGTGGCCCACGATCACAACCGGCTGATCTTCCAACTTGGCCAAGCCACCAACAATAGCCGGATCATCCTGGCCATGGCGATCCCCATGTAGCTCGAACCAATCATCACAGATGGTTTGTACGTAGTCGAGGGTACTGGGGCGGCGGGGGTGACGGGCCACCTGTAGGCGCTCCACCGGGGTCAGCTGACGGAAGATCTCACGGCGCAGTTCTTCGGCTTTAGCCTCCAGCTGGCGAATTTGCTCGGAAGCCTCGATCTCGTTGTCTTCGGCCAAAGCGCGAATCTCCTCAATGCGTTGCTCTAGGGCAGCAACAGGCTGTTCAAAATCCAGCAACATACGGTCGGTAGATTTGGTCATGACCGATCGATCCAAAAACAGGCTTTGGGTTGGGCAGGGTTGGATGTCGATCTTCTCATATCCTTCTTACATCCGGTTCCTCACAGGCAGAAAAAACAGAATCCTTCCACCCTCTACTGCCCAGCACACGCACATGACAGGCACATTATGCTGCGTTGCACCCCTAGCCCCTCGCACGTTCTGGGTAAGGTCTTTCTGGAGAATGTTAAAGAAGAGTAGAGTGAAGAACCAATACCCGTTGCAGGAAGGGATCCCTTGCCTACGACCCCCAAAACACCGACGCCTGCGCCGCTGCCCCCCTGGATCCGCTGGGCCATAGTGGGATCCGTGGTGGTGGCGATTGGGTTGGGGGCTTTTTGGCAACATGGGCAACCGGAGCGGCAAGTGCGTGTCCATACCGAACGACTGCTCCAGGCAGTGGAGGGGCGAAATTGGGAACGGGTGGAGTCGCTCCTTTCCGAGGCTTACGCCGATGATTGGGGCTTTGATAAGGAGACGGCCCTTTCCTACAGCCAGCAGGTTTTCGGCCAATTTTTTCGCCTACGCATTCAACCGCAAGAGCTACAGGTGCAGATCAGCCCAGAGGCCAGAGGGAAGGCCACGGTTTGGTTTGTGATCGAGGGATCCGGCGGCCCCTTGGCCAACCTGACTCGGGATCAGGTCAATGCGTTGGAGCAACCGTTTCAGTTTTACTGGCAGCGGCCTGGAGGCAACCCCTATCGCTGGGAGTTGATCCGCATCGAGAACCCTGACTTGGAAATCCCTGCGGTTCGTTCTTGAGCGGATTCGGGGCTCTTATCTGCCGCCGCTGATCTTGGTCGTTATACAGTGGATGAGGGGTTGAGGGTGAACCAGAGGTCGGGGTCGATGATGAACAAGTGAGAGAACGTCCCCGAAGCGGGAACCCACTGGACGATCCCTCGCTGGCGGGCTTGAGCGGCATTGCGGCTGGGGACGGGCTGGAGTTGAGAAAGGGGCAAGCGGCGCAACAGGGGTGGGGTGGGGATGGGCAGACCCACTTGCTGTTGATCAGGCCGCTGCAACAGGATCAGGGTTTGGGGTTGGAAAGGTAGGTGTTTGCCCAACAACAACCGACCCGGATTGAGTAGAGGAATGAATGGGTCTGCTTCACTGGATTGGTGGGAAAGCCTAAGGCGAATTGACGGGATCCCATTGCCTGCATTGGGTCGGAGTTCTCCTTGAATGTCCTGCCAGGCCAAAACCCGCTGCGCCCGTAGGATCGGCAGCCCGAAATTATAGGATCCCAGTTGAAAGGTGATCAACTTCTGCTGATGCCTTAGTGCTTCCTGCTGGGCCAAGCGCCGCGAGCGCAGCGGAGACAATAGAGCCATGGGTTACCTCCCACTCAGCACAGTCGAAGTCGAAGCTTGGAGCACTTGCCGCAGGGAATGGATCAGCTCCTGTTCCTGAAAGGGCTTAGAGAAATAACCGCTTGCCCCTAAGGTGTGCGCCAGGTGTCGGTGTTTGTTTCCACTGCGGGAAGTCAGCATCAACACCGGCAGTTGATGGTGCAGGGGGTGAGCCCGGATCTGAGCTAGCAGGCCAAACCCATCCAGACGGGGCATTTCAATATCACTGATCACGGCTTGGATCGGGATCCCGCTCTGTAGGCGTTCGAGTGCCTCTTGGCCATCGCGGGCTTGTTCGACGCGAAACCCAGCCTTCTCTAGGGTCATAGCCAGGAAACGCCGCACATTCACCGAGTCTTCCACCACCAAAAGGGTTGGCTGAGGACTTGGGGAGTGAAGTGGGCTCATCGCCAGAGCAGCAGGTTTCGGTGGGAATCCCTGGGTTTGGATCCAAGCGAGCAGGGCGGGAATATCCACCAGAGGCACAATCCGCCCATCCGCCAGCAGGGTGCAGCCGGAAAATCCAGGCGGTAGGGGCAACCCCTCTTCTACAGGGCGCAGGGTGACTTCTTGTTCCCGCCAAAAGCGATCCACCAGCAGACCAAAGGGTTGGTTGCCTTCCACCACCAGCAGCACAGTGGGTTGATCAATCGTGGGAGAATCGTTGGTTTCCAGGCGGTGTTGGGGTCGATAGAAGCGAAACCATTGCCTCAAGGGGATGAGAGGGACCTGGTGATCCTCCCAGACAAAAGAAGTGGGAAGTTCAGGGGCGGCCAGTTCAGGGGGAATAAGCAACTCCTCCACCGCGTTGGCTGGAAAAGCCAGCATCAAGCCATGGCATTCTGTCAACAAAACTCGAGTCACACTTAGAGAAAGGGGCAACGTCAGGGTAAAGAGGGTGCCTTGCCCCGGCCAAGACTCCACCTGTACCCGTCCACCCACCTGTTCAAGGTTGGTGCGCACCACATCCATCCCCACCCCCCGTCCGGAGAGATCGCTCACCTGAGCCGCTGTGCTAAAGCCAGGTTCAAAAATCAGCTCCAGCAGCTCTTGGGGCGTGGCGGTATCCAGATCCGATTCCTGAAACCCCATTTGCAAGGCCCGTGCCCGGATTTTATCCAAGCGGATCCCGGCCCCATCATCCCGAACGGTGAGCAAGGTGCGATTGCCTCGGTGGGCAGCAGTAATTTCGATCAGCCCCTTGGCGGGTTTGCCCTGGGCAAGGCGAGTCTCGGGATCTTCAATGCCGTGGTCAAAGGCATTGCGAATCAGATGTAGCAACGGATCCGCCAACCGCTCCAGGATGGATCGTTCGATTAGAGTGGATCCCCCCCAGACCCGTAATTCCACTGGCTTGCCATACGTTAAACTCATCTCCCGCAGGGAGCGGGGAAAGCGATCCGTCAGGTCAGACAGCGGCTGCATCCGCACCTGGGTGAGGTGGGTTTGCATTTGCCTGGAGGTGCGGGTGAGTTGTCGGGCGCTGCCTTCGGTCTCCTGCAGGGCGGTGTCAATATCGCCGGTTATCTCGTCGATCTGAACGACGGTTTCCATCACCTCCTGGGCCAGCAGGTGCATCTCGCCGTAGCGATCCATCTCCAGCAGGTCAAATTCTCTGGTCAAGAGGCCCGTCGGCAGGACTGGCAAGGGATCCCTTGGGCCAATCGCAGGGCCTTCCGTGACCAGCAGAGAATGGGTAGAGCCAATCGCAACCCGGTCGTAACTGCTGCGCAGGCGGCTGTTGGTTGCTTCGAGGGTGCGCACCCGCCGCTTCAGCAAGCTGACCAGCTCCCGCAACCGTTGCAGGTGGCCATTCAAACCATTGCGCTCGGTGGTGAATTCTCCGAACAGTTCCCCCAGCTGTTCCAACTGGCGGACCGGTACCCGCATCATGCCATCGCTGGGGGCAGGCAAAACAGGATCTACCTTGCGGGCGGGAACTGTGGGCGCTGCCGTGGAAAGAATCGTTGTTGGGTCGATGGCAGGCTGATGGGAGGAGGGTGGGGGCTGCTCACGTGAGCGGGACGGAGTCCTGACTTCCGAGGGTTGGCCGGGATCCCAAGTGGTGGGTAAGAGCTCCAACTGGCCGATCAGCACCAAAGCCTGAGACCGCCGCCACGCCTGTAAAGCAGCTTGAGCCAGAGGCAATACCTGCTCCTTGGCTTCTATAGGCGTTGCTTCCAAGGTTTGGGCCAGGGATCTGCACAGGGTGGTGAAGGCGGGCAAGTCCAACATTTCCCCCAGTGCTCCCAGTTCCTGGCTGGCGATGAGAAACTCCTCCCGCAGGCAGGGTTGCTCAGGGTGGGCCAAAACCCCCTCCAGCCGCTGGAGACAGGCATCGACCTCGGTCTCAAACATCAGCACCCGCATGTCGCCCCCCGCCTCTGCTGAAAGTAAGCTGGCGACATCTTCCGGTTGCAGTTCCCCCAGTTGTTGCTTCAGTTGGTCAAAAATCGGCTGCACCTGCTCCGTTACCCAAGCCTCGGGTAAGGGTTGCTGCTGACGGTGGTGCTGGGCAATTTGACGCATCCAGTCCAACCCCGCCAGGATGCCGCGTTCTACGTTGGCATCAGCCTTGCAGGGATCCACCTGCAGGATCTTGAAGTAGTCCTCCAGCCGGTGGGCAAGTTCGCTCAGTACTGGGAAACCCATCATCGCCGCGCCCCCCTTGAGGGAATGGGCCGCCCGCAGGATGCGATCAGCCCGGCTGCGATCCAACCCTTGGGTGGCTAACCCCAGCACCCCTGCTTCGATGGTGTCGAAATAGGTTTGGGCCTCCCCGAGGAACTGGAGCCTTACCTCCCATTCCCGGTCACGGGCCTGTGGCGATCTGACTTCCTGCGGCATTCTAAACAGCCTCCCCCACCTTGAAGGTGGATACGGAGGTTTGGAGTTTGCGGGCCACGGCCACGGTGTCTTGCAGCGAGTTGGCCACCTGTTGCGAGGCTTCTGAAGTGTGGGTGGCGATGCTGGCGATCTGTTCCATCAGCTGGCGCACCATCTGGGAAGCATCCGCCTGGGAGTCGGTGGATTGGGCGATAGCCTGGAACAGTTGGTTCACTTGCCGCGATACCTCCACAATTTGCCCCAGACTTTGTTTGGCATCTTCCACCAGGCGGGTTCCTTCCACCACTTGGCTGGTGCCGGTTTCCATCGCCTGAACCACTTCGCCCGTTTCCCGTTGGATCCCTTCCACGATGCGTTCAATCTCACGGGTGGCTTCTGCAGACTGGGCTGCCAGTGCCCCTACTTCTTCGGCTACCACGGCAAAGCCTCGCCCTTCTTCGCCGGCGCGGGCTGCCTCGATACTGGCATTCACCGCCAAGAGGTTGGTTTTCAGGGCGATTTGATTGATCAACGACACCACCTTGGAAATTTGTTGGGAAGATTCCCCCAAACGCTTCACCTTTTTGGCGGTTTCGGCAACGGTTTCCCGCAGTTGCAGAATGTTTTGTACCGTGCGATCCATGGTGAGGCTGCTGGCGGTGGCGGTGGCGGCGGCAGACTCGGATACAGCGGCGGCCTGCTGGGCCTTCTCGGCAACCTCCTGAATCGAGAGGGTCATCTGTTCGACAGAACGCAGGGTCTCGCCAATTTGGGTGGCTTGCTTCAGGGCTGCATCCGCCAGTTCGCGGATGGCCACCTCGTTGCTACCGATGGAGTTGTTCACCTGACCAGCAGCCTGCTGCACCTGGGTGACGATATCCCGCAGGCTTTCGATGATGGCGTTGAAAAAGTCGGCGACGATGCCAATTTGTCCGGCGGTCAGTTGGGCTCGCACCGTCAGATCACCTTGGGAGGCCTCCATCACGTCGTTGATCAGCTGAAGCAGCTCTTTTTGGAGGGCTTCGGCCCGTTCCCTTTCTTGTGCTGCCACTGCTTTTTGTTCCAGTGCCCCTAGGTTACTCAGGGCCTGTCCCAGGCGGTTGGCCAACTCCGCTAGATTGTCCTGTTCTTCTTCAGACCAGTTATGGCTTTGGGCACGCCCCACCACCAAAAAGCCGTAGGGCTCATCGCCGCGCATCACTGGAGCTACCATCTCCGCTTTGAGTTGGGCCGTGGCCAGCACTTGAATGTAGTCGGCACTCAGCTCTGCTGTGGGCACTTGGCTAAAGGCGTAAACTTGCCCGTTGTTGAGGGCCTGTTGAATGGGGGCCGGGATCCCGCTCAGTTGAGTCCCTAACGTGCTAGTTTGTCGGTTGCCCCGGGCCTCGGCGATCACCTGAGCTTCTTCCGGCTGGGTGAGGCGGTAGACGGCGACCCGTTCTGCCCCATAGCGTTGCTGGATTTCGCTCAACAGGTCAGTCAGGGGATCGATCAGCTCCTGGTCTTGGCGGATCCGGGCGATATCGGCAAACCGTTGGGCCAATCGAGTGTCCGAGACTTGCCGCTCGTAGGTTTCATTCCGTTCCCGCACAAAATTGCGCACCAAGATCAAAATGGTGCCCCAACTTACCAACAAAATCGGGAAGCTGATGCCGGAAAGAATCAGAGAGCGCAACAGCTCCTGCTCATAGAGCAAAAGACTGGCCTGAATGTTGCTGCGAATTTCTTCGATGGTTTGGTTGATCCCCTCGGCATAGATGCGCTTTTGTTCCTCGTACTCAGGGCTGTGGAGCACTTCGAAGGCTTGTTCCTGCTCGCCGGCCCGAATCAAGTCAAAAGCTTCCACCTCCCAGTCCACCAATTTAATATTCGCTTCTGTGGTTTGAGCAGCATAGGCTTCGTAGGAGACGGGATCCAACTGCTCAATTTCTGCCAGCACCTCATCCAATTGTGGCACGTGGCTCTTGTAGCGCTCTTCCCAAGCCAAGTCCCCGGTGGCGGCTCCCATGCGGGCAGACATGGTCAAGACTTCGTCCAAATAAATCACCTGATCGCTCAGGTTTTGCAGGGTAAATTGCCGAGAAATGGTGGGGTTAAACCCAAAGTATGTCCGCGCCACCGTGCCGGCAGAAATGGCGAACAACAGCGAACTTAGCCCCAGGGAAAGGCTAATGGCCGGGGCTAGACGGGATCCCGCCACCTTTCGTTGCGGCTGCAGCTTAGAAGACAGAGAAGAGCGAGAAGAGGAAACCATGGATTTGGCCTGAGGAAGAATGCAGAAGAATAACGATTCGGGTCTGAGCTGTGCTCAAGATTGAGATCATCAGCTACCGGCACGGGCTTGATCCAGCTGTTGGGCGATCCCCTTCGGGTTGAGTACCCATAAGGGATTCCCTCCATCCATCACCTGGCCACTGAAACAGGGATTGCTGATCGGGATTTCACCCCAACCATCCCCAGGGGATCCCGACACCGATTGAATCCGATCTGCTGCGAGCCGGGTCACTCCCTTCACCAGCTGTACTGCCAAACCCAACCGCAAAGCTTGCAAGCGCACAACCACGAGGTGATACTCGGGCAGGCCAAAGTCCAAGGGATCCCAGCCAAGAAACTGGGACAGATCCAGCCCCCAAATCACTTGGTTGCGATAGTTAAACAGACCCAACACCCAAGCGGGTTGATTGGGCAGTAGGGTAAATTGCCGGGGAGTGACGATCAACGCTTCCTGAGCAAAGGACAAGGGCAAAACCCCTTGAAAACCTGATTGCACCTGTAGCTGCAAGTACAGTTCTCCTGTACGGATGGAGGAATCTGCCTGTGGCGAAAAACCTACCACCATCGCGGTTCTCACCCCATTGCTTAACTTAAGGACAAACTTTAGCTGACCATCACTGATTTGACCGCGCGAATAATCTCCTCGCGGCTAAACGGTTTGGTGAGATAAAGATCAATCCCTTGCTTCATCCCCCACAGCTTATCCAATTCTTGGTTTTTGGAGGTACAAGCCACAACTGGTAGTTTTCGGGTTTCCGGGTTTTTCTTGATTAAGCGACATAACTCCAAACCACTCATCCCTTCCATAACCAAATCCGTCAACACCACATCTGGTTTGTCCGTGCGAAGGTGTTGTAGGGCCTCTGTCGCATTGGCCGCAGGCACCACTTGATACCCTTCCGCTCTGAGATAGTCGCTGATCATCTGCCGCTCTGAGGCCACATCTTCCACCACCAGCACCGTTACCATGACAACTCCTCCAGCAAATTAAAATCCGACAAGACTTACGAACGCGCCAACCCCCAGGATCCCTAGCTGAGGTACCGAAAGACAATCTGCAGCAACTCCTCCTGCTGAAAGGGTTTGGTCAGGTAGTCGGTAGCTCCAGCCATCCGCGCTTTCACCCGATCGATCAACCCTTTGTGGCCGGTGACCATCACCACGGGCACCTCTTTCAGGACAGACGATTTGCGAATCAACCCGCACAGTTGGTAGCCATCTATATTGGGCATGCCCACATCCAGGAGGATCAAATCCGGCTTGAGGCTGGTCAATTTCATCAGGGCCTTTAGGGAATCACTGATGGTGTGAATGGCCAAGTTTTGTCCTTCCAACAGACGGCAGATCTCACTCAACATGGCTTGACTATCGTCAATGCACGCTACAGTCCAAGTTTGGGTGGCTCGAGGGGTTGGGTGCAAATCCTGGAGTCCGTTGGCAAGCGCGGCGGTCGCTTGCAGGGGTGTGGTGGGAGCTTCCGATAGGGTTGGCACCGTTGCAGCCCTGGCGACATAGGTTTTGGGCAATTGGTTAAAGGGAGGCTGGGGATCCCGCAACACGATGATGCCGGCGTTGATCAGAGGATAAACACGGCGGGCAATCAGCAGTTCATCTTGATCGAGCAGGGCACTGAGTTGACGAAAACTAAACCCCCGCAGCAGTTGGCTGAGTTGCTCCTGTTGTTCGGGTGGCAGGCGCTCTGCCTGGGCACGACTGGTGAAGTAGGGCCGTTGGTAGGGAGATGTAATTTGAGGGCCCAAGGCATACCAGGCTTCCAGCCGCTTTTGCAGGTGACTGAGCAGGGATCCCACTTCCCACTGGCCAAGGGCAGGTAGAGTCCCGAGGCGGATCATCTGCTTTTTCAAATCTTGGCTGGGGGAAAGCAGCAAGTTTTGCAGCACTTCCTCGCTCATCCAGGCGCTTAATTTCCGAATCGCCTCAGCAGATAGCAGTTGCTCTTCTGCCAGCCAACCCAAAACCTGAAAATCTGCTGCCATAGAGCCAGAGTCTTGGATTAAAAGGGATTCTGCTTGCTGACGAATGCGCAGGCATTTCTCACGAGTCAAGGAGGGAATCTGATGACTCAGGCGGCGCAAATGACGATCCAACCGCTCTAGCGGGTCAAGACTGTGGCTGGCAAAAACAAACCGACCTTGACTAAAAAACAGTGACCAAGAGCTGAGCTCTTCTGTAGCAATGGAGTCATCCTGATAGCGAACAATTCCCGTAAAACCAGGCTTTACTTCCAATAAATGGGTGGGAACTTCCATGAAAACGGCTGGGCGATCCATTAACTGAGTCATGCTGAAGTGATTCCTCACACTTATACCCTTATCTGATCTGAAAAACAGCTCCAGCCAATATCAAGCTTTTCTGAATATCTATGAAGCATAGATGCACAAAATTGATGAAAAACATTAGATGAAAGATCCTTCAGATCCAAGAGCCCAGCTTTGATACCGAGACCTGAAGCCAAGTCAAGTTGAACAGCCATAAGATAGATCTTGATCAGTATTGACGCCAATATTGATTCGTCCCTGAGTATAGAAGTTAAGAAAGATGGATCTCTTCCGTAAGAATACTGAAAGCCCCTGGGAAAATGCTAAGCATTCCTTAAAAGTTGATCCAACTGGAACTGACAGCGGCGCAACAACTGCCGACTTTCCTCGAAGCTAATTTGCTCTAGGGCTTCACCGAAAGAGCACCAACGGTAGTCTGCCACCTCTTCCGGTTGTAGGCGAAGGGTGGGGGGAGGGAATTGGGGTGGGAGTAGCGCAACGTAGTAGGTAACGGTTTTGGCGATCACGTTGCCCTGTTTATCGGTGAAATGATAAGTCTCCTGTAACGTCAGGGGGGTGGATTGATGGGGCAGGGTGAGCACCCGATAGTCGGTTAACCCGGTTTCTTCCTGCAGTTCTCGCTGAGCGGCTTCTAGGTCAGTTTCTGAACCATTCTTGTGTCCCTTGGGAAAGGCCCAATGCCCTTTTTGGTGCTGAATGAGGAGATACAGATAGGGGGATCCCTGGGCGGGGTCGGCAGGCATCACGGGGATCAGGCCATAGGCAGCATCCGTCAGCATGGGAATCGTTCAATCTCCGAACAGTTTGAGGGCAGGTGGCCTGGGGCTGAAGACCTCGTTGGGATCCACCCTGGGGCTGTCTATCCCCTGCAACGGCGACAGGGGACGGCCCGTATCGAATTGAAACAAGTAGATGGGCAACCGGTCAGAGCCAAGGGGTAAGAAGGCTAATGTATCGATTTGGGTCAACACACTGCGGCTAGCCGGACGAGTCAGATTAAAAGCGGCAATCCGATCCTCTAGGGGGGTTTCCGGTGAGCTGCGCCCGCCAATACCGATGCTGAACTGTTGGTTGCCCTGCTCATCGACTCCCAGCGCCTGCACATCCCCCAACTCAATGGGTGGGGTACTATCTGACAACCCGGCCACCACTGGCAGATCATCGACGGGAGGTTGTGAGGGGACAAAGCGCAGCTGAGTTCCCTCCGGCAAAATTCGATGCTCCTGATAGTCGTGCTGAATGGAAAGGGATCCCCTAAACACCCGGCGAGTCAGGCCCTCCAACGTCCAAAACCCATAGCCCAAATGGATGCGGGTGCTCTCCGGTAGCCAATAGCTCACTCCCCCTTCAGCGGGTACAGCCGTAAACCCAATGAGAGCATAGGCTTGTCCCCACACACCCGACAGAAACAGCAACGCCTGCCGCGGCAACCCCGATTCGGGATCCAGCCACAGTTCCCGCAATTGGCCCTCCTGAATCGGTTCCAGACGCAAATGCTGGGCAGGGGATCCCGCCAAATCAACCCGTTCTGAGGAGAGAACACGGTAAGCAGTTGGAGGAGCCTCCAGATTGAATCCCACCGAGGGCAGCAGCGCCTCAGGCCGGTTTACATACACCGAATACAGACCCAGCAGATCCGATTGGTTCACCACCTCCAGCTGCCGCGAATCCAACAGACGAATTCGATCCCCTTCCGCCACCCAAGCTTGCCAACTGCCATCGCGGCGGTAGAGCACATCCAATGTGGCCGTAAAGGTTTGGGATCCCTCGACCCGCACCTGCTGGCGGTACTGCAAATTGGGCAAGGGGGGCAGTTGACGCAGAGCGGTATTGTAGCGCTCCAGCCAATCTAGGGAGGCTTGATCCGAGGTTGTCGCCGCAGTTGATGGATCAAGGGATTGGGCAAAGGCCGTGGGCAGGAGCGGGTCGCGCGGGTGTTGCGTAGCCACAAGGCTGCTGCATACCCCCCACAACAGTACCCCTCCCCACCGCCATCTCTGTCGGCGCAACTTTTTCATTCTGGCTGGTTTTCGGAGCATCGGTTCACCTCGCACCCCTGCTCTGTTCTGGTTCGCGTTAGCGGTGCGTAGCACCTTCCACTAGCGCAAGAGATCAGGGAATCGCCTGTAGCAAAGGGATCCCGACTCTGTACACCCATTCACTGTACGCTCATTCAATGGAGATAGATGTGGGGCCACCCGTACTGCCTGGCTTTTCCTCCACCGTCAGCCCCTGAGATTCCAGCCAACTGCGGAGGGGATCCTGCTTGATATCCAAACCCAGCAGGCCGCTCAGCAAACCCCCACAGAAAGGAACAGGATTGCTCAGAAATACCTTCCAAACCTCATTCTTTTCCATAGCCAAAATCCATAACCACAACACCAATCCCCCCCAATCCTAGCAAGGCCAACCGGATGGGGATCCCGGCGGCAACCTCCACGCATTGTCATTGTTATTAGATATACTCAACTCAGCGCTGCGTGAGCGACTGCGATGGTGTCTGGAGAGCCGCTTGGCCAAATCCTGTTGGTAGACGAAGACCCAGCAGTTAATCAGCAGCTGAAGCTCCGATTGGAGCAGGCCGGATATAGTGCTGTGGTGGTGGAGAGCGGGGCTAAGGCCCTAGAGGCAATTGTCCATCACCCCCTAGATTTGGTCTTGATGGAATTGGCCCTGCCGGGTTTGAGTGGCTTGGAGTTGCTGCAAATGATCCGTTCGGCCCGTTCCCGCATGGAGTTGCCCGTCCTGATCCTCTCCAGTCGCACGGATTCCAACACGATGGTGACGGCCTTTGATCTGGGTGCTGATGACTACATTACCAAGCCCTTCAACCCAGAGGTGGTACTGGCCCGCATCCGCTCCCAAATCACGCTGGCTGCAACCAAAAGGGCCAGCGCCCCCCAGCAGCAGAACAGCGTTGGCAAGGGGCGTTACCAAATCGAACGTTTAGTGGGTATTGGGGGCTTTAGCCAGACCTATTTGGCCCGCGATACCCACCGCCCTGGCAACCCTCGCTGTGTCATCAAGCGTCTACAGCGCATGGACGATAAAGATGGAGAGGGCAAAGACTGGACAGACGAGCACAAAAAGGTGATGGAGATCGCCAAGGCAGCCTTTGAACGGGAGGCCGATATTCTGGAAAAGCTGGGCAGCCATCCCCATATCCCCAAGTTGCTGGCCCACTTTGAAGAGGATGGGCAGTTTTACACCGTGCAGAATTTCGTGCCGGGATCCTCGCTGCGGCAACAATCTAACCAGGGGGTGATCTGGTCACCGGCCCAAACAGCTTACTTTCTCTGCGAGCTTCTCAAGATCCTCACTTTTGTGCATCAGCACGGCGTCATACATGGCGATATCAAGCCCTCCAACATCATCCAAACCCAGGGGGATAAGCGTACCTACTTTACTCTGATCGACTTTGGCGCCATCAAACGCATCGAAGACCAGCCGAGCGAGCATGTCACCAGCTTTATCGGCACCATCGGCTATGCTCCTTACGAACAATATTCTGGGCGGCCCCGCTTCAACAGCGATATTTTTGCCCTCGGTCGGGTGGCGGTGGAAATGTCTACAGGAACCCTGCCGGAGATCGGGGAATCTCTGGAGGAAGCGATTCCCTTTGGATTTGGGGATCCCCGTCTGTTGGCCATTTTGGAGCGTATGATCGCCACTGATGCCGACGAGCGCTACCCAACGGCTCAATCGGTTTTGGAAGAGATCCTGCCCCTGCGCAAGCAACTGTTAGCGGAATTGGCCGCTGTCCGCTCCTAGCCCTTCCTGACGTTCCTGCTGGCGTGCCTTCTTTGGTGCAATGGGTTGTTGCAACCGCCAAGACTGAGCATAGACACAACCTGCTCCTCAGGCTGGCATTGGTTCAATCTTTTGTTCAATCCTGCCGGTTGAATCCTCTTGGGGCAAGATCCTGACTAATGGCTTCCGCTTGAAACTGGCCGCTCATGCCCATCACCCGCCATTCAGCACTGCGGGATCCCTGGCGAAAGCGCAATGTGCGCGCCCGCAAGGGCACCACTTCCACCACCTGCGGCGGGAATTGCTGATACTCTCCCAAATACTCCCGATAGTCTGGCGGGAGATCCGATCGGCTCTGGATTTGAATCCAAAACACCTGCCCCGCTTCGTTGCCATAGGCGCGAATCTGGTCTTGGCCTTGGTCGTGTTCTACACCCCGTACCTGCTGCCGCCCCACAGGCATCGGTTTGGCCCACTCCGGCAAGGGATCCCCTAGGCTCAAGGCCCACACCGGCATGGATAACCCCAGCCAACCGATCAGCAGCCAACCGATCCAGGCAAGCCATCTGGATAGTCGCTTTTCTCCTGGGAGGAATCGGCTTCCCTCCTGAGTTGGCATCTGACTTCGCATCCTCGATTCTGCTCCACAACTCGGCCTGTTACCATCTCACCCGTTAGCGCAGGCGAAAACCTATCCGCCCCCGCTCGACATCAAAGGCAATATCGGCATTAAAAAACAGTGGCATACCCAACAACTGTTTATTCAAAAGCCCATTTACGAAAATGCGATCCCGACTGGGGGTAACCGGAAAACCCACCCGGATGCGATAGTCAAAAGCCCCCTCCAAAACTGCCCGCCACTCTGCCCCTGCTGGCAAGGTAGAGGTGGAAAAGGGCGCTGCTCCCAACAAACTGACATTCAGAAAGATATCCGAAGAACCACTATCAAATTGAGTGGGACTCAGGATATTTTGAATAGAAGTATTACTGATAGTATAAGCAACTTGTAGGGCCTCATCCCGCCAAATGGGAGTGCCATCCGGAAAGGTGCCTACCTGTGGAAATTGTCGAAAATTAAAACCAGCGGTGTTGGCCTCCGTCAGCCCCACCGTGAAAATACCTTGGGGAGAGTTAAATCCGCCGGTTTGGAGGATGTAACCCGAACGAAAATTGCCCGGTAAGCGCGTGAGCGGACTAAACACCTCCCGATCCGCACTGCGCTCATCCAAAGCTGTACCGAGGATCCCTGCAAAGGGCCGCCCTTCCCCAAACAAGGTTTCCGAACAGCCCCCCACCAAAGCATCCACACAGGTGACTTGGTCGATCAACTGCAGCGTCACGGGTTCTCGACTTTGAATCCCCCCCAAACTGAAGGGAGCACGCGCCAAGACGCCGATGAATTGAGTGCCATCCCCAAAGGTCACAGTAGAAGGGGTCGTTGTCCGTTCTAAGCCAAAAGCACCCGCTGCACTAGACAGGATGCGCAGCCCTGCTGACCCCGTATCCAGGAGCAACTCAGCACCTCTTCCTGCCACCCCCACATTCAAGCCCAGCAATTTAAAGCGACTGTTGCCCAGGGTACGCACCGGCATCGGGATCGATTCGGCTCCCAACTGGGGCGGAGGCAGTACCAATGGGGGAGCCGCAGACTCACTTTGGCCGGAACACCCACTGCTGCCCAGAAAACAAACCAGTGCCAGCAGGACACCCCAGAGGGATCCCCACTGTAATCCATCCAGTTGTCTGGCTAGCTTCCCAGGCAGGGTGTGCATGGATCCCACTTCAGTTGAACAGGAAGTTGAACAGAGAATGAACTGGCGCTTTCCAACAGAACCCTTTGCAGTTGCTCAGCAGGATGGGTTGGAGTGGATCCCAGTTCAAGGACAGTGTACACAGGGCTGGTGTCTGGCAGTCGCGCAAGAGCGCAGTTAACTTGGGGGTTGAGGTGCTAGATCCAAGCTAGATTCCTGAGATCATAGGTAACTCGGATTGCCAATCGGTGATCTTTTGGAAGCGAAAGGCCCCCGCCAAAGCCCCCCAAACCTGCTCATGGGTTGTCGGATCCATGCCTTGATCGTGGCTGCTCAATTGGTTTTCGCTCAGTTCAATGCGGGTTTGCAGATAGGTGGTTTGGCCTTTGCGCACCACACAACACTTCTGTCCTGGTTCCGTTGCGCCCACAAAGCGGGATCCCTGCTGCTGCACATGCACATCACACCCTGGCAGATAGGTGATATCCGCAACCTGCAGATGCCTCAGCCGGTCAGGCTGTTCCCGAGCACATCCCCGCCATCGCTCCGGCTCTAACGGTCGATAGTTGCGGATCACCATCCCAGATCTGGTTTGCCTCAATTCCACCACTGCCTGACGATAGGGATCCTCCAAATGGCCGCCATAGGCTTGCTCCACATAAAAGCCGATCCCCGACAAAGCTGGAGTGGGCAACGGGCGATAGGCAACCCGAATTTGTGCAAAAAACGGTGGATTTTCCCAGGCTTGTTCCCGGTTGCAGAAGTCTCCTGCCAACCAGCGTGCCATCTGGAGCAGCTCTGGGGAAAAGTGGGGATGGGATGAAGCAGACATCAGCGAGCACTCAAAAGTTCTGTAAAGGTGTATACCGAAAATTTCAGGTCGTCGAGGGGGAGCTTCTCCGATTTTGCCCTCAACCTCAGCCCCAACAAAGGATTTCGACAAATATTAAATTATGTATGGTTTATGAGAATGTTCATCAGTACACTGAGAATGGCTCTAATCCAAGCCCCAAAACCAGAATCGGGTTCTACATTTTTCTTTGCGTTATAACATTGCATCAAGAAATCTATTCTTTTGTAAAAACTATGCCCATGAAGGGTAGAGGGAATGGGTCCGGATCCCGTAGTGAGAGCTGATCTAAGCTCTTTTGCGTCAGGTAAAGCCCCTTTACATTTTTTGACTCAATCGATTCCTGCCTTCGGGGTAGAAAAGGACTGGAAACAAGGCGAGCCAGCTTTTCCTCGTCTGCCCAGTTGAGATTGCCGTTAGCGATCCCGCTCTGCGGGGTGTGCAGCACCGGTGGGGATCCCTTGAGCGCTGGATCCCGAAGGTTGCGCTGTCGAGTGGTTATGGCCCTCGGGGGTTGGTCTACTGTGGCTGGGAATGGAAGGAAATTGCTTGCCCATCTTGGTTCTACTGGCTTTGATCCCGTCGGTGAGTTTGTTTCTATTGGCAACAGTGCTCCTCGGCAACAGGGATCCAAGCACCCTCCCATTCCCGTAAAGTGTCTGTTCTCAGTGGCGTGGAACCGGGATGTAGATACATAACCTCTTTTGCTTTCGCTAGGGAGATCCGAAACCATGAATGATGTATTTGGCAAAGTTGTTGCACAAGCCGATTCCAAAGGTGCTTTTCTAGGGGCCAACGAGTTTTCTGCCCTTCAGCAAGTGATTGCCGAAGGCAACAAGCGCTTGGATGCCGTCAACCGCCTCACCAGCAATGCCTCCAAGATCGTTACCGATGCCATCCGTGAGCTGTTCGCCGAAGAGCCTAACCTGAATGCTCCTGGTGGCCCTGCTTACCCCAGCCGTAATGTGGCTGCCTGTTTGCGGGATATGGACATTATCCTCCGCTACATCACCTATGCCTTGGCTGCTGGGGATGCCAGTGTTTTGAACGAGCGCTGCTTGAACGGCTTGCGGGAAACCTACCAAGCTCTGGGTACCCCCGGCAGCTCGGTTGCCAATGGCATCCAAAAAATGAAGAAAGCCGCCGTGGCTGTGGTGAACGATCCCAATGGCATCACCCGTGGCGATTGCAGTGCGCTGGTAGCAGAAATGGAGTCTTATTTTGATCGCGCCGCTGCTGCAGTGGTTTGAGCCGGATTGGGCTTCCGTCCCAGTTCCAGTCCTGAGTACCCACGCGGTGGGATCGAGACCGTATTGTTGGGATCCCGTGAGGAAACAATCTTCTTTTTGCAGTTGCACCTTGTTGAATTTTTGCTTTGTTTTTTTGCGTCGAGCTTAAGTAAAGGAGCGTTTTGAATCATGCAAACCCCGATTGTTGACGCCATTGCCACCGCTGATAGCCAAGGGCGCTATCTGAGCAACAGCGAATTGCAGGCCATCAATGGCCGCCTGCAGCGTGCTGCCGCCAGCATGGAAGCGGCTCAAGCCCTGACCAACCGCGCTGATGAACTAGTACGCGGTGCCACCGAGGCAGTGTACGCCAAGTTCCCCTACACCACCCAGCCGGGTGGACAATGCAACAACCAAGCCGGCAAAGACAAGTGTGCTCGTGACGTGCGCCACTACCTGCGCTACATCACCTACTGCTTGGTGGCGGGTGGCACTGGTCCTATGGATGAGTACCAGTTGGCCGGGATCCGCGAGATCAACACCGCTTTTGAACTCTCCCCCAGCTGGTTCATCGAAGCCCTGCGCTACATCAAAGCCAACCATGGCTTGAGTGGACAAGCGGCTACGGAAGCCAACACCTACATCGACTACGCCATCAACGCCCTCAGCTAAGCCAGCTCAGCCTAGAGTGGGATCCGGGTGATTCTGGGGATTGCCAAGAGGGTTAAGCACTCTAGGCCAGTTCTGAGGAAAGGTCATTGGGGGCAATGGGGGTGAGCCTATCGCCTGGTGGATGGATCTCTTCTGCCCTGCTTGGGTGAGGGTTCGATCTTCCGGATGGGGGAGCACTGCTGTTGCTCCACTTTGATCTAGCCGATACTCGGGTGATCTTGCTTCCAAGGCCCAGAGGGATATCACGAAAGCCTTTTGTCAATTCAGTTCAATCAATCAGGGGAATCAGCATGAGTGCAATCACAGTGGCAAGCCAGATGGGGATCCGGGGCATTACGGATAGCACCCCATTGGAGTTGCGCCCCAATGCCAGCCAGGATCAGATCAATGCCGTGCTGCGGGCCATCTATCGTCAGGTGTTGGGCAACGATCATTTGTTTGGGGCCGATGTAGCTGAATTGGCCAGTGCCGAATCGCTGCTGCGCCAAGGTAGTTTGACGGTACGGGAATTTGTACGCTTGATCGCCAAATCCGAAGCCTATAAAAAGCGGTTTTTCTACCCCAACTCCCAAACCCGGGCTATCGAACTCAACTTCAAACATCTGTTGGGCCGTGCCCCTACAGATGGTAAAGATATTGCCCGCCACCTGGATATTTACCAAGCTGGTGGTCATGGAGCGGAAATCGACTCCTACATCGATAGCCCAGAATATCTGGAATCCTTCGGCGACAACATCGTCCCCTACCCGCGCGGCTTTGAGTACCGTCGCTCCTATTCCACCCGCGATTTCACCAATATGTTTGCCCTCTACGGTGGCTACGCCAACAACGATCGCTCCCAGGGGCCTAGACCGCGCTTGATGACAGCTTTGGCAACTGGCTTTACCCCGGCGATTCGGCGCATTGGAGTACGGGGTCTGTTGCCCCCCAGCCCCATTTCTAAGCACCTAGGGCCGCCAACGGGCGCATCCGACCGCATGTTCTGTGTGGAAGTGACTCGTTTGCTCAACCCTGACTCTGCCTTGGCCACCTCTAGCCGGGTACGTAAATCCAACCAACAAATCTTTGTTTCTGCCGATCAACTGTCGGCGACGATGCAGCGGGTGCTCAAGTCGGGAGCCAAGATCGTCAGCGTTCGTAGTGCTTAGTCCCGCCTCAAATTTCCAGTTCATGACGACAGCCGTTCCTCGGGATCCCCATCCGCCAGTGGATCTGACCCCTGCTGGACAGATCGCCAAGTTGCGCTACGGGGATCCGGGGGAACGTTACTATGCGGCTTGGTGGCTAGGGCGAATGCGGATTCAAGCCGGGATCCCAGCTTTGATCGAGGCATTGGCGGATGAAACCGATCGCACGGCTCAGGGGGGCTACCCGCTGCGGCGCAATGCCGCTCGTGCCCTGGGTAAATTGGGGTCTACTGAAGGGATCCCGGCCTTGATTAAGGCCCTGCGGTGTTCCGATGGTCAGGTGGTGGCGGCGGCGGCCCAAGCCCTAGCGGAAATTGCCCTTCAACAGAACCTTCAACAGAATATTGCCGAGTTGGGGGCCGTGTTGATCGAAGGGCTGCACTTCGTGGAGCAGGGGCTAGAAACCGAAGCTCTGGCTGCTCTCGAGGCTCTCATCGAAGCCCTAGGGCAGCTCCAACCTCCCGGAAGCCTAGAACACATCCACCCCTATCTGGAGCACGACTCGCTGCGGTTGCAATGTGCAGCGGCCCGAGCTTGCTATCGCCTCACGCAGGATCCTGCTTTTGCCCAGCGCCTGTTGCCGATGTTGGCTCACGAAAATGTACATCTGCGGCGGGCCGCCCTCCTGGATCTAGGGGCTAGTGGCTATCTGCCGGGGGCACCCGCGATTGCCACTGCTGCCGTGGAGGCGAACATCAAGCTGCTTGCCCTTAAGCAGTTGGTGGAGATCAATCTAGAACAAGGGGGAGTCCTTGGGGCTGAGCTGCGACAGGTGTTGTTGTGGATTGATGAGCTGCTCTAAAGCGGAAGTGCCGCCCCTTCCCCTCTGGCCGTCCTGAAATCGAGTCGACCCTTTGAGGACGCGCCACTTTGGGAGACGCCCCCAGGTGATAATGCACGAGTTTTAGTTTTTGACTTCAAGAGCATGGCTAGAGAAGCCTCTCCTGCAAGAAAGCCGACTGCTTATATCAAAACTCTTTGGGCATATCGGTAGCATGATGTCTGTGTCGGAACTTTTCCCCTGAGGGGCAGCGGTCTAGCATAAGCACCATGAAGATCGAACTACTCAACATTCACAAACGCTTCGGAACAGTACAGGCCAACCGAGAGGTGTCCTTGCTGGTAGAGGCGGGCACCATTCACGGCCTGTTGGGAGAAAATGGGGCGGGCAAAAGTACTCTGGTCAAGATCCTCAGTGGCTTCTTGCGTTGTGATCAGGGGGAGATTCGTGTAGATGGGCAACCGGTTCAGATCGGCAGCCCCGCCGCCGCGATTCGCCTGGGCATTGGCATGTTGCACCAGGATCCCCTGGATTTCCCGTCTCTAACGGTGCTGGAAAACTTTATTGCCGGACAACCGGGGCGCTTTGGCTTAGGGCGTGGGGAAAGCCGAAAACAGCTCAAGAAAGGGTGTGAAGAGTTTGGTTTTGACCTCAGCCCAGAGGGGGTCATTGGCGACCTAACGGTGGGGGAGCGGCAACAACTGGAAATTTTGCGGTTGCTCTCGCTGGGGATCAACACCCTGATCTTGGACGAACCCACCACAGGCATTTCTGCCTCCCAAAAGGATCTCTTGTTTGCAGCGTTGCGCCGATTGGCGGATCAGGGTAAATCGGTGATCTTTGTGTCTCACAAACTGGAGGATGTGGAACGGCTTTGCGACTGGGTGACGGTGATGCGGCAGGGTCAGGTGGTGGGATCCCTTCCAGTGAGGGGACAGAACACTCCCCAAGGCCATTCTCTATCTGTTGAAGAAGCATCTATCAACGACTTCCGCTCCACCTCCCTAGAACAAAGGCTGATTGACCTAATGTTTGGACGGGAATTGGCAGCTCCCGGTCGGCCCCGCCTAGGGGTTCTGCAAGGGGATCCCTTACTGGAGCTCCGCTCGCTGCTGTTGCGACAGGATCATCTCACCCTTGTTTTGCCCGATTTGAGAGTACAAGCGGGGGAGGTGATCGGTCTGGCGGGGTTGGAAGGAAGCGGGCAACGGCAATTGTTACTGGCTTGTGCGGGGTTGTTGCCCCCCCTTCAGGGACGAATCCGGCTGCAAGGGCAAGAGATGGCGGGCCGACCCTATGCAGAGTATTTGCGGCGCGGGGTGGGTTTTTCTCCGGCGGATCGCCTGCGAGAAGGGTTGATCCCTGGACTGACCTTACAAGAGCATTTTGCCCTGCAGCAACGGGATCCCTGGGTGAACTGGTCCCTGGCCCGTCAACAAGCCCAAGCGGCCATCGAGCACTTCAGCATTCGCGGGCACACCCACAGTCGGGTAGAGCAACTTTCGGGAGGGAACCAGCAACGTAGCCAACTGGCCCTTCTGCCTACCCCCCTGACGCTGTTGCTGATGGAACACCCGACGCGAGGACTGGATATCGAGTCGACCCTATGGGTGTGGGGTCAATTGTTAGAGCGCACCCAAACCGGCACGGCGATTCTGTTTACTTCAGCCGACTTGGACGAAATTATGCAATACAGTGATCGGGTGATGGTGTTTAGCGGTGGACAAGTTTCTGAACCCGTTCCAGTAGCGGAGCTTACGGTTTCACGGCTAGGGCAGATGATCGGCGGCAAGATCCACGGGATCCCGACGGAGGTGTGATTGGGAGGCTGTGGGGCAGCAGAACGCAGTAGAACACTGAATAGAGCAAGACCCTGATGAACTGGGCTTCTTAAAATCAGAGCAATCTGCACAATCTGCGCTCAGTTTCCAGCATCTACTGTCTAGTACCCATGGCCTTTTCTACCTCGGGGCGGCGGGCTTGATGTACTTGGCCTGGCAGGTATCCACACTGCTGGGGTTGACAGTCGGGCAGAGGATCCCGGATACCCAAGGGTGGGGGATGGATTTTGCCATGAGCGTCACCTTTATCGGCATGATGGTGCCCTATGTGGTGACCCTGCCGATGGGCCTTGCTGTGCTCAGTGCAGGGGGGTTCGCTCTCCTCACCTTTGGCTGGCCCCACAAGTTGGGGTTGATTTTCTCCGTGCTGGTGGGAGTGCTGGTGGGTTATTGGATGGAAACCCAGATCCCCGAGTCCCCCGAACCCCAAGCCTCACTTCCCAGGGATCCCGTTGAATGAAATGAGTTGAAGACGCATCAGACGCATCATCAGCCTACCAAGTGGGAGCATAAGATCGGGATCCCACCCGAACAGATACTGCCTGACCGCCATTGGATTTCAAGTGATGGGTGACTTATGGAGCTAGAGTGGCTGCTCATTTTGGGTATGGCCGTAAACTACCCGACGCTGACCCTAGCGGGTAGAGCGCAGGCTTTCAGTAGCCCTCCAGTTATCTGGCAAGATAACCAGGGACCTCCAGGGCGGTTTACAAGCGCCCCGATTGCTTGGTCGCGCCAGCGGTGCGGAGCACGAATATTCTTGGCTCCGTTAAAGTCTGCATCCCCATACCAACCACAATGCCCACACTGGAACTGCTTACCCCTCCGGTACGACTGGTCGGGATCGGAATGAATGTGCAGGCAGCGGTGGCAGGTTTGGCTGGTGTACCTAGGGTCCACAAACACAACCTTGACCCCAGACCGCAACGCCTTGTAGCCAATGACCCTCTGGGTCGTCCGGAGGACGATAAACAACCTCAACTGGTGGAACGCCCAACTGTTACTGCGTCTGCGCTCGGTCTTGTTGCGAGGCTGTTGATTCGTCCGTTCCCGGATCCCTGTCAAATCTTCCAGTGCAATGCTGGCAGAAAGGGCTTCGGCGGTTGCAACAATGCGTTTGGAAACATTGTGATTCACCCAACTTTGAAACCGACGCTCCCGGCCAGACAACCGTTGCAGCAGTTGACGGCATCTGCGTCTAGAACTGCGTGTGCCCTTACTGGCCTTGTGCTGGAGCTTCGCTCTCAAGCTGGCAAAGTGGTCCCGAACCTTGGTTATGTCTTGTCCATTCCAGTGCTGCCCCTCCGTTCGCGTTAGCGGTGCGGAGCACTGTGTGTGAGCAATATCTGTTCGCCCCAAATCCACACCCAACACCTTATCCCCGCCTTGCGGCTTGGGTGGTTTGGACTCCAGGCAAATCTGGAGGTAATAAGAGCCATCTTGTCGCTTGACCAAGGTGGCAGACTTGGGGTGGGAACCTTTGAGCATCCCCCGCTGGTAGTTGCCGATGGCCAACCCAAACCGCTCACGACCCTCAACGGTTGTCAAGGAAACCGTCCAGTCCTTCTCCCGAAACGAGAAAATCCGAGCGTCGTAGGTGACAAAGCTACCTTTGAACGCTTTGACTGGGCGATTCTTTTGTTTGGCAACCTTGCGAGAGCCCGCCACTCGACGGCACACCTGTTGAGCCAAGTTGCTCGACAAGCCAAAGCGGTTGCGAATCTGGTAATAGCAAAGGGATTGGAGCTTGACGGCGTTGACGATCTTTTCCGGCGTGTTCTGGTTCACCCAGTTCAGCGCTTGCCCAAAAGCATCCAAGGTCGCATCCAGTTTTGTGGCTTGCGACTCGGACACCTTGAGCTTACAGGAGATAGTCAGGACTTGATTCATAGTCCTATTGTATCTCATCAGAATAGGGTTGTCTGTATGTTCGTTGGTGCGGAGCACGTTGAACTTGCATTCCTCCCGACGCTATGCCTACGGCACGCTTACGCGAACCCCTCCGGGAGAGCGCGGGGCTCCTGCTGCGTTAGCTGATCACCTTCACCATTCGCTATCTGCCCCTAGCCCTCGGGGAGAAGGTGGAGTTGCCGCCCACTTGGGTTCGCTCATTGCGGTATGTGCCCCCGACTGTACTAATGGCGATTGTGGTGCCAGAGGTGCTGATCCCGGGGGGGGTATGGGATCCCTTATCAGCCTGGCCGCGTTGGCTAGGGGCGTTGGTGGCTCTAGCCGTGAGTTGGCGGAGTCGAAATTTGCTCCTGACGATTGTATTGGGGATGATGGCCTACTTTTTGGCGAGAGTACTGGCTTGAGAGTTGACTGGGAAAACCAGGAAAAAATTCAACCTTGAGCCATTCAATAGCAATATTTTTGAATTTGGGAGAAACGCGGCTTGCAGGAACGATCTGGCCTAGAGTAACGGTGGCCTAAATCCTGCTTGCTTAAGGAGTCTAGCCATGGGATCCTCACCCGCAGAAGACTCGCGGTCTTATCAATTTAACTTCACCATTTCTGGATCCCGACAAACGGTGTTGCGGGGGTTACGGGCTTGGGTGGAGCTGGGCTTACTTACACCCGATCAGGTGCGTTCCATCGCGGAGGTGTATCAACTGGATCAGCCGGGGGAGCTAGCGGAAGGGGAGCAGTCTTCTACATCAGCGGCTATTCCAACGGGCGGGATCCCTTCAGCTTCTGGGGCATCGGTACCTGCGGGAATTGGGCCTGCCTACGTGCTATGGGGCCTAGCCTTGTTTGGCATATGTGGCATACACCGGTTTTACCTGGGACGCTGGCGAACCGGGCTACTTTGGCTGTGTACCTTTGGGCTGTTGGGCATTGGCCAGGTGATCGACTTGGTGTTGATCCCGCGCATGGTGCAAGAGAAAAATGCGGCACTACCGGGATCCCTGCCCTCTTCAACTCCACAAACTGCACAACAGGCATCTCAGGTAGAAGCTGCTTCGCCACCCGAACCAAAGACCCAACCCTCCACAACCGGTACACCCCAGGCGACGGGATCCCTCTCTCCTCAACCATCTTGGGTGGGCCGGATGCTGCAAAACCTGCTGGCAGAACTGAGTGTGCGCTGGCTGTTGGTGTTGGGGCTGTTTTTGGTGGTGGTGTCATCGGGGGTGTTGGCAGGTAGCCAGTGGGAGCAGTTTTCCCCAACGGCTCAATACGGAGTGCTCCTGGCTTATACGGCTGCGTTTGGCGCTGGGGCTTGGTGGGCCCATCGGCAAGAAGGATTACGCCTGACTGGCCAAACCCTGGAGGCGATCGCCCTGCTGTTGTTGCCGGTGAACGTGTGGGCGCTGGATGGCCTGAACATGGCTTGGGGGATCCGTGGGGTTGCGCTGGGGCTGCTGGTGGGGATCCCGTTGGCGGCCTGGGGGCGGGTACGAGCTTCCGGCGCTGGGGCGGGTTATGCCTTTTACGGTACCTTGGTGAATTTCTTAGCGCTCTCCAGTTTGCAGACGCTGTGGGGGTTGGGGCCCCTCGGGATCACCTACTTGGGCATTGTCAGCACGGTGGCCTACACCTGGAGTCGCCGCTCTCTGGCTCTAAGGGGATCCAAACTATGGCTGTTGGGGGCTGCCGGATCCCTGCTGGTGTTGCGAGGGCTGCTGACAGGGCAAATGCAGGTGTGGCAGTTGGGGTTGGCGGTGGCTCTTTTGGGCTGGCTGATTCAGGTGTTTGAGCCTCGGGGGAGCCAACCCGAGAGCATAGGGCTAGATCTGGGATCCGAACCAGAGGCTGAACTGGATGCGGAACCTCCAGAATCCCCAGAATCCGCCGAAACGGGATCCCTGCCCATTTGGGTTGCTCAGGAATGGCATCGAGCCGGATTAGTGCTGCTGGGGTTGGGTTGGCTTTTGGCCTTGGGGGGGATCCCTGGGGCAGATCGGACGGAGTCCTTTCAACCTTGGCTGGGTTGGCAGTTATCCATCATTAGCCTGCTGGGGATCCAGGTTTTCTGGCGGCGATTGAGTCGGAGCAAGCGGGCGCTGGATCTGGCGTTGCTATTTGTGTTGGGTTTGGAAACCCTCTGGGCCTTTTGGCAGGTGCTGCCCTGGGAGTGGCGAGAGGCAACTTTGGCTCTCCTGAGGGGCTGGCTGGGTCAACCGTTCTTCTTTTGGCCTTGGACCCTGTTGGGGATCGCCCTACTGCCTTATGAGGCGCTGTGGCTGAGCTTGGCCGCCCGTTGGCAGAGAGGTTCACGAGAAACTCGCCAGGAAAGTTCTGGGATCCCAGCGGAGCGGGATCCGGATGCGTCTGGATTCAGGGACTTGGTGCGACCCACTGAAGTGTTGGTGCTGGGGCTGGGCGGATCCCTGCTGTTGCTGAGCTTGCCTAATGAGGCAATTCGTTTTTGGCACCTCCTTTTGGGGACAGGGATCCTGGCCGGGTGGCTGTGGCATCAGTCCAGTTATCCCTCTGGAATAACCGCCGGAGATGAAGCAGAGCCATCCTCGCCGGCCCAACGTCCCTTTCCTGCTACGCAAGATACTACGTTGCGCGACCGCTTACGCGGCTGGGTCTTCCTCACCCATGCCTACGGGGTGGCAGCCCTTCTGGCCGGGATCCGCTGGCAGCTTCCTAACCTAGGTTGGTCGGCTTGGGGAGTGATTTTGCTGGTGCTGGCGCTGCTGGAATGGGTAGGACGGGTGGCCCTGTACCGTTGGCCGTTGGGGTTAGCGGGGCGGCCTCCAGGTTTGCAGGTGTGGCAGCGCAGTGCCGATTGGATTGGGTTGGTATTGGCCGGGGGGAGCTATCTCACGTTCTTAACGAAAGGAGGGATACTGCTGGATGTTCCTTGGCGGCCTGAAACAGGACATCTCAACTGGCTCTGGCTGGCTGTGCCTCTGGTGCTGACGGTAGCGCAGGTGCTGGCTTGGCCTCCGCTGGAGTTTATGCCTCAGGCGCAAGGACTCCGTCCTGCCGACGGGAACCGGATCCCGGATGATGCTGCGCATTCCCTACGCGACGCGGAGACGGCCATTCCCCCGACCGAGCCGGGATCCCTTTCTCAATCAACGTCGGGGGCAGCATCGGGGGGACAGTGGCGGCAGGGGATCCCTTCCAGAGAGACCCTTGAGCTCTTGGCCGTTATCTCAATTCTGCTGGCCCAGGTGCTCACTCTGGGGGCACCGTGGAGCCGGATCTTGGGGCTAGGGTTGGGGATGCTGCTCGTGGCCGTCCAGGTGTGGCTGTATGCTCGCTTGCCCTACGCGCTGCTAACGGTAGCCCTAGGGCTGGGGTTTGGGATTGCTGCGGTGGGGCAGATCTTCCGTCCGACTGGAGTGGATTGGGGTATTTACCTGGCTGCACTGTTGCTGGGAATCAGTCTGTGTCGCTATGGAGTCCAATACCTGGCAGAGCGTTTGCAGGTGGTGTACCAAACGGCATTGGATCGCTGGGGCGGGATCTTGGGTGTGTCACTTCTGCTTTGGAGCAGCGGCACCTTGTTCATGGTGTTCATCAGGCTCAACAGCGCTTCACAAGGAGATAGCAGCTTCGGCTCCCAACCCATCGCAGCGAGACTGTTTTTAGCCCTCATCTTGACCCTGATGGCTTTTGGGGTACGGCTATGGCTGGAAATCACCCCGTTCTATGCTTCCCTCTCTGCCGGGATCCCTTCCCCAGATTCGGGCAGCTCCGAGACCGAGGATGGCGACGGGACGGAGTCCTCTGGGGCAAGCCCCGTTTTGGGTACGAGCGTGGATCCGCTGCTGTACGGTCTAGGCTGGGCTTTGGAACTGCTGCTGATCAGCGCTGTAGTGTGGCGGTGGATGGGATCCCCGTCGACTCTGCCGGAGATTCTCTCCCTGGTGGCGGCGATTAACCTGAGTTTGGGGATCCTGTGTTGGATTGGGCCGGAAAGAACGGTGTTCCTCAAAGCCTGGGGGCAACCTTGGCGGCAGCTGAGTAGTTTCTGGGTGGGGCCTTTGATCTATGCCGGCTTGGGCTGGCTGGGATCCCATGCCCAGTGGAATGAGCTGACGGGTATGGGCAGCTTGGGCCTCTCCATCGTGTTATTGGGTTTGGGGCGGCGGGAAGGGATCCCGATATCCCAGGAGCCATCTCAGCCAAGGCCTCGTCCCGATAACTCTCCCGATAACTCTGTGGATAACCCTATGGGGCTGCTAGGCGCTTTTGGCGTTTCGTTTGCTGCCTATGAGGGCTGGATTTACTTTCTCAGTCAGCAATCGGGGGGATCCTTCGGGGCTGGACTGGTGCTGATCGGTCTGTTGGGGTTGATCTTGGCTCTGGCCTACCGGCTTTGCCCGCTCTGGATCACTGCGGTTCTCCAGATCGAAACCCTTTGGCTGGGTCGGGTTGCTGCCGGCAACTGGGGATGGGCCAGCTTGGTGCTCTTGCCTGCTCTTTTGGATGTGAAGCTCAGTCAGCTGGGAGAAAACCTCTGGCTGCTCACCGGAGCAGGGTTAGCAGCCTATGCCGCCTGGCAAGGGAGAAAGCCCGCCCTCTTACCCACCCTTGCCATCCCTCCTACAAGCCAAGACGCTAACCCTTCCCCTCACCGGGTGCAATCCCTCTGGTGTTACCTCAGCGCTTTCCAATGGGCCGGGATCCTGGCTATTGCACTGCTTCTATGGCTACCTGAGGTGGATCTGGGGATATGGGGGGGATCCCTGGCCTGCTGGTTGGGGTTGGTGTACTACTTCCTGCCCTGGGAGCGCTGGGGGTGGTGGCCGGATCCCTGGCGGAATACGGCTTTGGTCTTGCCGATTGGGATCCTGCTCCTCACCGCCACCCAGATCAACAGCAGCAACCTTCTCCTCGGGGCGGTGTACTACGCCTTCTTATCCATTCAGCGCTCCCAAGTGCGCCTCGGCTATGTCAGTTTGTTGTTGAGTAACTGGATCCTCCTGGATTATGGCTGGCGGCAGGAGTGGTCTTCTTTAACCCTCTATGCTCTGCCTCTCGTGGGATCCCTGCTGTACGTGGCACAGGTGGATCCGGGGCTACAACAGTCTTCCGCCCGTCAGGGTCGGCATTGGCTGCGTTCCTTTTCCTCTGGGGCCTTGGTTTTGGTCACCTTAATAGAAACCCAGGGTCAACTTTGGGCGGGGTTCTGGCCAGTGGGATTGGGGTTGGCCTTGGGGCTGCTGGGCTTGGCTTTACAAGTGCGGGCCTATCTGTTTATAGGCACCCTCAGCTTTGGGTTGGGGGTCTTGCGGCAGGGGTGGCTGCTGGTGGCCTCCTACTCCCTCCTGCTCTGGGGGATTGGCATTCTCTTGGGGCTGCTCTTGATTTGGGTGGCGGCCAATTTTGAACGGCGACGGGAGCAACTGGGATCCTGGCTAGACACTTGGTTGGGCCAACTGCAGAACTGGGAATAAAGTCGGACGGGGCTGCTCTTGCATCTGGGTCTACACTGGTTTCGGTGTGACTGGATGGAACCTTCTATGGCCTTGGCCCAGCCGCGATCCCCACAATCGGCGTGGAAGAAGCTCCGGCAAGTCTTTGCCGCCTGGCGAGAATTCGATGGCATTTTGTTGATGACGGTGTTGGTCTTAACCGGCATTGGTATTGTGGCCATCCACAGTACTGTCCGGGAACGTCCCATTAGCCATTACTGGCTCCAACAGTTGATCATGGCGGGGATTGGTTTGGTACCCCTTTTGGCCTTGGCACGGATCCCGTATGAGCGCTTCTTGCGCTGGCATTGGGTAACCTACGCCCTGACGTTAGCTGGACTGACCGCAGTTCTCTTTTTTGGGAGTGCGGGTGGGGGGGCAGAGCGCTGGCTTTCCATCGCTGGGATCCAAATTCAACCTTCGGAATTTGCCAAGCTGGGAGTGATCCTCACCCTGGCTGCCATCCTGCACCACTGGCCGATTAAGTATTTCAGTCAAATTTGGGTAGCTGTTGCTGTGATTACTCCCCCCTGGGTGCTGATTTTTCTGCAGCCCAACTTGGGTACGGCGCTGGTGTTTGTGGTGATTTTGCTGGCGATGCTCTACTGGGCCGGGGCTAAGGGCAGTTGGATCATTTTGCTCATGTCACCGGGGGTAGGGGCAATTCTCTACGGCCTCCACACTCGTCCTGAACTGAGCTGGATGCTGTGGGTGTGGTTGCTGTGGTGCTTAGGGATGGCGAGTATGGCGGCTTGGCGGCTGCCCTGGCGTTGGACGGGAGCGGTCACGTTTGGGGTGATTAACCTGCTTTCTGGACATCTGGGGCAGGTGGCTTGGCACTTCCTTAAACCCTACCAACGGCGGCGACTGGAGATCTTCATCGATCCGGCCCAAGAACCCTGGGGATCCGGCTATCACCTGATCCAATCGCGCATTGCCATCGGGGCAGGTGGCCTTTGGGGACAAGGGATCCAGCAGGGTACCCAAACCCAATTGGACTTTATTCCCGAACAACATACCGACTTCATTTTTTCGGCGATTGGAGAGGAAATGGGCTTTTTCGGCACCCTGACGGTGTTGATTCTGCTTTGGATTGTGTGTGTGCGATTGATCTTCATTGCTCAAGGAGCCAAAGACAATTTTGGATCCCTGATTGCCATCGGGGTGCTGGCGATGATCCTGTTTCAGTCGGTGGTGAATATCGGTATGACGATTGGCCTAGCCCCGATTACCGGCTTGCCCCTGCCTTTTCTCAGCTATGGTCGCTCCGCTCTGCTGACCAACTTTTTGGCCATTGGCTTGGTGGAATCGGTGGTCATGCACCGGCAACGCACCACGTTCTTCACCTAAACCCAGTTCCAGCACCAGCAGGGATCCCTAGGCAGCTTTGGGATTGGGGGTGTGATCCTGAAACACCTCTTGGTCAAACATATAGACGGTGCGGATCGGATAGGGAATGATCAGTCCTGCCTGATCACAAGCCTGTTTAAGAGCCATCATCACTTGGGTACGAGCAAGGCGCACCTCTGGTTTACGGGGCCGAGTCCAGTAGCGCACGACAAAATCAATCGAGCTATCCCCAAATCCAACAATGTCGATTTCAACAGGGGGATCCACTAACACCCCCTCTACCCCCTGCATCGCTTCCCCTAACACCTGTAGTCCACGGGCAAGAGGCGTGTTGTAGTCAAGGCCGATTTCCAGATCAGTGCGGCGATAGAGGCGATCCGTTAAAACCGTGATCGGGCTGGTGAATACCATGGCATTGGGGATAACCACGCGCTCCCCTTGGTAGGTGCGAATTTGGGTGGAGCGGATGTTAATTTCTTCAACAGTGCCTTCAAAATCTCCAACGACAATTTGATCGTTAAGCCGAAAGGGTTCGTTCAAAAGCAACAACACGCCAGCCAAGAAGTTCTTGAAGATATCTTGAAAGGCAAAACCAACCGCCACTGACCCCAAACCCAATAGCCCGATCAAATCTCCCAAGCGTAAATCTGGAAAAGCAACGACGCTGGCAGCCAGGATCCCGATCACCCAAGCTCCCACCTGACTGGTTTGCACCAACAGCAATTGCAGAGAGGGACTGGGGATCCAACGGGCAGCGGCAGAACTCACCAAACGACGGATCCCTTGCATGCCGTAGCGGGTAGCCCAGAGAATGGCAGCAGCAATCAAAAAGCCCGGCAACAGCTCGATGCCTCGGCCCACCAACTCCAGCAGGCTACGGTTAATGGTTTGCAGCAATTCGCTCATGATTGGCCCTCCTACTCGGATCCTTCAATCATGACCAGTATCCGCCAGGAGGAGAGACAGGGATCCCGTTTCTGCCATGTCCGATACCCTAAACTCACCCTTTTTGCGGCAACAATAATGGGCGCTTCAGCAAAGAGTAAGGCTATGGCAAACTACGACTGGATTGTCATCGGGGGTGGGATCACAGGGGCAGCTCTCAGCTATGAACTGGCTCGCCAAGGGGGAGCCGTACTGCTGGTTGAAAAAGATGCGGTGCTGAATGGGGCGACCCGCTACAGTTACGGTGGACTGGCCCATTGGGCAGGCAAAACGCCTATGCTCAAGGCTCTAGGCGAAGAAGGGATCCAACGCTATCGCACCCTATCGGAAGAACTCGAAGCCGATATCCAGTTCCGCGAGCTGGATTTGCTGATGCCAATTGCCCCTGGCTACGATGCCGATGGGGTGGAGGCGGATATGGCCGACTGTCGGATCCCACCCCAACGCATTTCTGTAGAGGCGGCCTGTGAACTGGAACCGCTGCTGGATCCGGCAGCTCTGGAGCAAGTCCTCTGGGTCAGCCATGGGCACATTAACCCCTTCCTGACGGCACTCGCCTTTCAAAAGGCGTTTCAACGATTGGGGGGATCCCTTTTAACCGGAACGGTTACAGGCTTGTGCAAGCAAGGGGATCGCGTTGTCGGGGTCGAAATGGGAGAAGTTTTGCACGGAGCGGCCCAGGTGGTGGTGTGCGCCGGGGGTTGGACACGGGCTTTGTTGCGCCAAGCCGGGATCCGAGTGCCCATCTACTTCACCCATGCCGAGTCGGTGGAGTTGAATCCCACCGACTTGAAATTGCAGGCGCTGGTGATGAGCGCACCTGCGCAACGCTTTGAACTGGAACAGAGATCCACCCGCCCCGACCGGATTCCCCTCTGGGATGAACCGGGGCAGGAACCCTGCCCACCGATTTTGGATGCGGGGGTATTGCAATTTGCCGATGGCAGCATTCGTATGGGCCAGATCAGCCGTGTGTTGACGGATCCCTATGCGGTCGTAGATGGCGCCGCCAGTGAAGCGCAAATTCGGGAACAGGCCGGTCGCTACCTGCCCAAATTGGCCCACCTCCCCGGCCAGTGGTATCACTGTTTGGTGGCCTTCAGTGGCGATCAACAGCCTTTGGTGGGATCCCTGCCCGGATGGGAAGGGTTGCAACTGTTTTCAGGGTTCAGCAATCCCTTAGCCGTCGTCCCGGTTTTGGCCCGCCGCTTTGCTCAATCCGCTTATGGGCAAGCAGATGAATGGATCCCTAGCCTATCTCCAGGGCGATTTGGTGAGATTTGAACGGATACTCCTGAACGGATCCTCAAATCCAGTCTTCAGCTAGCGGGGTTTCTAGCATGTCTTCCAGGCTCAGTTGCACATCCCGTTGCAAAGACTGAATCGCTTGGTATTCCTGTTGAATGCTGGCTTGGTACTGGGCAGCTAGGGCCGTATTGCCTTCGGAAAAAGCTTGATCCCACAGTTGTGTCCAGTAGCGATACCGTTTCTGGCGAATTTCCAGCTCCATGTTGGCAATGGCAGCCCGCACCACAATCCGCGGTCGCATCAAGGCCACACGGGTATTCTCGTCCAACCAGAGCAAGTGGCTGAGACGCTCGTTGAGCTGTTCATCATGGGCACAGATGGTGCGCAAGGCTGTGAGCAAAGGTTCTTCTTGGGTTTCCAGCTCCGGCTGAGCATAGACCAGCTCCAAAATCCGTTGCCACAGATCCCGGTGGGGGCGAAAGCTAAATTGCAATTCCCGCTCCAATAAAGCTTCCCGAATTTCACGGCGGTACTCGCAAAAATGCAGAAAAATTTGTAGCAGATGGGATTCCGATTGCAAGAGTTTGGATCCCTTGGCGGGAGAAGGTTGTTCCGGTTTGGCCCAACGATATTGTCGTACCCCCCGGCGCAGTTCTTCTTCCAAATCGCGGCTGAGGCGACCATTGCCCCGACTGAGTAACTCGGCCACTCGGTGTAAGTAGAGCGAACGCCACTGCCCCCCCAACCCGGCGAGCAATCGCACAAAGGCTTGATGGGCCTGTTGAAAGTCGCTGGCCCGACTCAGATCTCGACCGGCGAGCACCTGTTCAATTTGCCAATCCAGCCAAAGGGGGGCTTGATTCAGTAAGGTTTGGAATTCAGAAACCGGGTGCTCCCGCAGGAACTCATCCGCATCTTTACCAGCGGGAAGGGTGAGAATGCGCAGTTCCACTTCTCCTCGCCGCGCCTGCTCTTCAATCGACTCGATGGCCCGAGTTGCCGCATTCAATCCGGCCCGATCGGCATCAAAATTAAAAATGAGGCGCTTGGACTCGGTGTAGCGCAGTAAGGTCTTGACCTGTTGCGGGGTGAGGGCTGTACCCATGGCCGCCACCGTCTGTTGGATCCCGGCCTGATGCAGAGCCATCACGTCAAAATACCCTTCCACCACCAAAGCTTGATCCGCTTTGAGAATGGCCTCGCGGGCAAAGTTCAGACCATAGACCACCTGGCTTTTGTTGAAGAGTTCGGTCTCAGGGGAATTGAGGTACTTGGGGTGCTCATCCCCGAGGGCACGCCCAGCAAACCCGATCACCCGGCCTTGCCCATCAAAAATGGGCAGCATGATCCGGTGTCGGAAGCGGTCATAATGGCCGGATCCCTGTTGACGGGCGACCAACAATCCGGCATCTTCCAGCAGCTTGACCGGTTGGCGCTTTTGATTAACCAAGTACTCATATAAAGATTGCCAGCCGGGCGGGGCAAAGCCAACCTGAAATTTCTGCAGGGTTTCTTCGCTCAGGTGGCGACTGTATAGGTATTGCCGGGCAGCAGCTCCGACCTGGGATCGGAGGGCATGCTGATAAAAGTCGGCGGCTAAGGCCAGGATCTCCAGCAGCTTTTCTTGGTGGGAAAGTTGCCGTTCGTAGGCTTGTCGCTCCTGCCGGGATCCCTCGGGGAGGGGCACATGGTAGCGCTGGGCCAACTTGCGCACTGCCTCGGCAAAGGAGAGATGCTCCATTTGGCTGACAAAACGCAGCACATCCCCGCCGGCACCACAGGAGAAGCACTTATAGATCTGTTTGCTGGGGCTGACCTGAAAGCTGGGTTTGCGGTCATTGTGGAAGGGGCATAGCCCAACAAAATTTTTACCCTGCTTGCGTAGCACCACTTTTTCGGCCACCACCTCGACGAGATCGGCCTTTTGGCGCACCAGATGAATCGTATCGGGGGGCAGACCGCTCATGGACTCGATGATCCTGCGGGTCGTGCGGAGCACGATCGAGATTCTGACCCTATGGTATCCGGGGTGAGGTTGACAGGCTGTCTTTTGACCCCTCTGGGCCGGCTTGAGACAATGACTGCCGGTAAGTCTCAGATTTTCTCTTCTGGGTGTTGCCTTTGTACCAACTTTGCCCTGTTTTTACGGTCAGAACGATGCTCAAAATACCGATCATCAAAATTATCAAACCGATTATTAAGATCTTTGGAGTGCTTCTGCTGTTGGGTTTTATTGCCCTTCTCGACCCACAAGGGGCCTTCGCTGAGCCCGACTTAGCCCTAGGTGCCAAAGTCTTTCAAGCCAAGTGTATCGGGTGCCATTTGGGCGGACGCAATTCTTTGGTGGCAGCGAAAACTCTCTTTCTGGATGCTCTTCACGAGTACCACGTGGATACGCCGGAGTTGATCCAAGCTCAGGTCACGAAAGGGAAGGGAGCCATGCCTGCTTTTGGCAAGACCCTCAAACCGGAAGAGATCGAATCTGTAGCAGCCTACGTTTTGGATCGGGCAGAGCACAACTGGAGTAAGAGCTGATGGCTAGGGATCCGATTTTGCTTCCGGAAAGCCGCTCCGAGGGAGAGCGATCCCCCCGCAAAATCTTGTCTGTGGGGGTGGGAGCGCATGGCTTGGTGGCGGTTGGCATTTCTGCCCACGGGATTGTTGCCATCGGGGTCGTTACCCACGGGATTGTTTCGATTGGCTTGGTCGCGATGGGGGCCTTGTCCTTTGGGTTGGTGTCCATGGGCCTGGTCAGCGCTGGGTTGGTGTCCATGGGCCTATCCAGTTGGGGGCACCACAGCATGAGTGTGGTCGAGTCGGAGGGATCCCACCATCACCATCATCCCTAAATCCAGATTTGAGAAAGATTTTTGGGAAAAGATTTGGAATCAACACAGAGAGGTATTGATATGTCGCAGTTGAGGTATTGATATGTCACAGTTGCAAAAGGGTCTGTCCTTGGGAACGAAGTTCACTCTGACGTTCGGTTCGGCTCTTCTAGCCCTTTCCCCCGCTTTTGCCCACGTCACGGTCAATCCCAAGGAGGCACCGGCAGGCAGCTATGCCAAATTAACCTTTCGTGTTCCCCATGGTTGCGATGGATCCCCGACCACCCGCTTGCGGGTCCAGATCCCAGAGGGAGCGACTTCTGTACAGCCGATGGTACATCCTCTCTGGGAAATCGAGACTGTGAAAAAACCACTGGAAACTCCCTACGAGTCTCATGGACGGATGATCACAGAAACCGTTGCTGAGGTGATCTGGAGCGGTGGCCCCCTGCCGGATGAATTTATGCACGAGTTCAGCATCAGCCTCAAGTTACCGGATCGGCCCGGCGAGACCATCCCGATCCCGGTGGTGCAAGAGTGCGAAGAGGGTATCTCTCACTGGATTCAGGTGGCTCAGCCGGGAGAGGATCCCCATAATTTGCCCGAACCCGCTCCTTTGCTAAGGCTGACAGGTGGAGCCGATGCTCATGGGCAGGGTCATGGCCACAGTCACGGACATTCCCACAGCCATTCCACTCCGTGAGTTGGACTCAGGGTTGAAACGGAGCTTTTTATGCTGCACAATCCTAGACTCTCAATCAAGGGTCAAAGGGATCCCTTGCATTCCCAGGGATACCCATACTCAAGGTGGAATCAATCCTCTGCTCTGGTTGACGGTGAATTCTAGGGGGTTGAGCGCGTAGAGTGGATCCGTATGCCAATCCCTTTGTTTTGGATGTGCCCCTGTGACTGCTGCGACTCCTCCAGATGCTGCCTTAGGTTCGGATCCCCAACCTCAACGGGAAAGTGATTGGCGACTGCTACGGATTCTCTGGCCTTATGCCCGTCGGCATCTGAAGTTGTTGCTGGCAGCTTTGGCCTTTTTGCCTCCGCTGGCTTTGGCGGATGCAGTACAGCCTTTGATCTTGCAGCGGGCCTTGGATGGCCCCATTGCTCAAGCAGTGGAACGAGGGGACGCGATCCTCTCCGGCCTTTGGCCCTATGTGGCGTTGTTGATCCTGACAGTCTTAGTGCGCTGGGGGTTTCAATCTTTGGAGGGCTATAGCAGCCAGAAGTTGGGCCAGTTGATGACACGGGATATCCGCAACGATCTGTTTGCCCATATCCTTGCTTTGCCGGCCCAGTTTTTTGATCGCACCCCAGTGGGCAAGTTGATCACCCGCATCACCAGCGATGTGGAGGCATTGGGAGATGTCTTTTCCACCGGGGCCGTGGGGATTGTCAGTGACCTCTTTACCCTGGGGGTGATCGCGGTGGTGATGCTCAGTCAGCGTTGGGATCTGGGCCTGCTTCTGATTCTGATCGTCATCCCTATTGCTGCCCTTGTGGTTTGGTTGCAGCGCCGCTTCCGGGATGCCAACTTCCGGGTTCGGGAGGAACTCTCTAAACTCAATTCTTGGATCCAGGAGAACATTCTGGGCATCACGGTGGTGCAACTGTTTCGGCGAGAACGGCTGAACGGTCAAATTTTTCAAACCATCAACCAGCGCTACATCCACGAAGTCGATCAAACCATTCTCTACGACTCGGCCCTGTCGGCCATTTTAGAGTGGGTCTCCTGGCTAGCGGTAGCAGCCCTGCTCTGGGTGGGGGGACAGCAGGTGATCACCGCCGGGACAGGGATGGTACGAGAAGGGTTGGGGGGATCCCTGCCTACCCCGAGTGAACCCCTGACCTTCGGTAGTTTGTATGCCTTTATTCTCTTTTCCCAGCGGTTTTTCAACCCGCTGCGGCAGTTGGCGGAAAAATTCACCGCCTTGCAGTCTGGGTTTACTGCCGTCGAGCGGATTGATAACATTCTCCGCTTACCGATCGCCATTCGGGATCCCTTGCAACCGCGTCCCCTACCTCCTTCGGGAGGAGGGGAAGTGCGCTTTGAGAATGTTTTTTTTGCTTACACCGGCGATGAATGGGTGCTGAAAAATCTCAACTTTACGATTCACCCTGGGGAAAAAGTGGCATTGGTGGGGCCGACTGGAGCCGGGAAAAGCTCGATTATCCGCCTATTGTGTCGTCTTTACGATGTCAGCCAGGGATCCATCCGCATTGACGGTGTGGATATCCGGGAGATTGCCCAAGCCGAACTGCACCGACGGCTGGGGGTGATCCTACAGGATGGATTTCTTTTTTCTGGGGATATCCAGCAAAACATTACCCTTGGGGAAGGAGGAAGTCTGGCGGAGGTGGAGCAGGCCGCCCGTCGGCTCAACCTGCACGAGTTCATCTGCGATTTACCCCAAGGCTATGCCACACCCGTACGGGAGCGGGGCAGCAACTTGTCTAGCGGCCAAAAGCAGCTGATCAGCTTTGTGCGGGCCATGTGGCGGAATCCGAACATTTTAGTGTTGGACGAGGCCACCGCCAGTTTGGATGTGGGGACAGAAGCCCTGATCCAGTCGGCCCTAGAAACCTTGCTCCGGGATCGCACCGCCATCATCATTGCCCACCGCCTCTCCACCATCCGCGATGTGGATCGAATTTTGGTCCTGCAACGGGGGGAACTTAAAGAACAGGGATCCCATGCTGAGCTGATGGCCCTTAATGGCATCTATGCCAACCTCTATCGCCTGCAAGATCTGGGAGGATAGGCAGATTTCTAGGGCGGGGGCCTTCAGCGACGGGAGCCAAAACGGGATTGAAGGGCCTGTAGGGTTGTAGAGCTAGCATCTGCAAGGGCAATCCGAGCTTTGCTGAGCAACACATTGCCATTGTCCAAGGCAATCCCCTTCAGGCTGGCGAAGCCATCGCTGGTTTGCACCAGAGCACGTCGCCCCCAGGCGGAGAGATTTTTGCTAAAGGTGTTGATCAGACGTTCCATACGGTTTTACTCCCATCAGGGGTCAAGCACAGTTCAAAGATGGCTGACTTGGATCCTGGCATAGATTCTGCACTTAGGGAAAACCATCACCCGTGGCTGGGATCCCTATTTTCCCTCCTATTCAACCTCCTCCTTTGCCGGGGGATCCCATCAGAGGGGCAAATATTACCGATTGTTACAAACTTGCCGTCAAGCGGGCAAGCTGGCTATGATGGGCCGCAAGTCCGGCATATGACAAGAAAAGCGGTTAGCCATGAATCATCGGCCAGAGGTTGTGGAAGGCGGAGAGGCCAAGCAGAAGGTGACCTTGTATCTCTCACCGGATCTGCATCGGGATCTGAAGATTCGGGCAGCCGTTGAGCGGGAACCCATGTCAGCGGTAGCCGAAAAGGCCCTGAGCTTTTACCTGTTACACCCTGAGGTGATTGAGGGAGTTCAGGGGAGTGCCTACCGTGTTCACCAGTGCCCCGAGTGTAGTCATCCTTTTGTCCTCCGGGATGGGGAGGTAACTTCTCTACACAAGCAGTCGGCCAGCGACGCCATCTTGGAGGAGGTTGAGCCGGAATATTGGGGATCCACCCCTGCCAGCCCCAGTTCAGGGGAGCAGCGGCAAGATGCTTTGGTGCCTTGTTAAGTTTCCGGCAAGATTCCTCAAGCAATCGCCATTTTTTGCAAAATTGAGTGATAACAGCAGTCCACGACACAAAAGACATCTCAGGAGCAAGCCAAACTGAAATCCACCTTTTGTCTCCCCCTGATCGTCCCCTGTTGCCCCCCAGATTCTCCTTTGTGCAGTTGGTGCCTCCCATGCAAGAGCTAGACATCCTGATTCAAGCTCAATACCCACTGCTCTACCTGCTCACCCCCGAGGAGGAACGGGCGGAAGCAGCCCTGGCAGCGATTGCCCGCGCCCTTAAGCCCCAGCGGCGCTTGTTCATCTGGACGGTCACCCACGGCATTGTCGAGTACGGCAACCCCCGCAGCCTCACCCAGCACAATACTCAGTCCCCCCAGCCTGCCATTCAGTGGGTGATGGAGCAAAAGGATCCCGCCATTTGTGTCTTTAAGGATCTGCACGACTTCCTGGACAATACTGAGGTGAAGCGTTGGATCCGCGATGCCATCTTCAGCCTCAAGGGATCCCACAAAACCATCCTCCTCATGTCGCCGGTGCAAGTGGTGCCGGTAGAGCTGGAGAAAGACATCTGTGTGGTGGATTTCCCTCTACCGGATATGGCCACCCTCGAGCGCACCCTGAATCGCCAACTGGAACAAACGCCCCGTTCTGGATCCCTGACCCCCGACACCCGTGAGAAGCTGGTTAAAGCCGCCCTTGGCCTGACCCAAGATGAAGCGGAAAAGGTGTACCGCAAGGCCGTGGTGATGCACGGTCGCCTCAGCGAAGCAGAAGTTGAAATCGTCCTCTCCGAGAAAAAGCAGCTGATCCGTCGCAATGGCATTCTGGAGTTCATCGAAGAAGACGAAACCATTGATGCCGTTGGGGGACTAGAAGAGCTGAAGCGCTGGCTTTCCCAACGTTCTGGGGCTTTTACCGAGCGGGCTCGGGCCTATGGGTTGCCCCAACCGAAAGGGATGCTCATTTTAGGGGTGCCCGGCTGTGGCAAGTCCTTGATTGCCAAAACGACAGCCCGTCTTTGGGGTTTGCCCCTGCTGCGTCTGGATATGGGCCGCGTTTACGATGGCTCCACAGTGGGTAAATCGGAAGCCAACCTGCGCAGTGCTCTGCGGACTGCTGAGTCGTTGGCCCCAGCCATTTTGTTTATCGATGAATTGGACAAAGCCTTTGCCGGATCTGCCGGATCAAGCGATTCCGATGGGGGCACCTCCAGCCGTATCTTCGGCTCTTTCTTGACCTGGATGCAGGAGAAGCGTTCCCCAGTGTTTGTGATGGCAACCGCCAACCGAGTGGATCGTCTACCAGGGGAATTTCTGCGTAAGGGTCGCTTTGATGAAATCTTTTTTGTGGATCTGCCCAACACCACTGAGCGGATGGAGATCCTGGAAATTCACCTGAAAAAGCGGCGGCGCGACATTAGCCGCTTTGACCTGCGCCAGCTGGCGGTGGCCTGTGAGGGTTTTTCTGGCGCAGAGATTGAACAAGTTTTGATTGCTGCCATGTACGAAGCCTTTGCCCAGAATCGCGAATTTACGCAGCTGGACATTTTGGCAGCAACGAAAGCAACTCAGCCGCTATCCCGCACCATGATGGAGCAGGTGGTAGCGTTGAGGGAATGGGCCCAGCAGCGGGCTCGGCCAGCAGCAGCCTCTGTGGCCGAGTACCAGCGGCTGGAGTTCTAGCAAGGAGGTAAGCACAGCCAACATTGCTTAGCTACAGGCAAAAAAGGCACAGGCTACATTTCCCTGCTAGAGCGTTGCTCGTTATTGTGTGTCGATGTTCCAAACCCTAAACACAGGAGAGAAACACCATGTCTCATTTTAGCACCTTGCGCACCAAGATCACGGATGCCCAAATCCTGCAAAACTCCCTGCGCGATCTCGGCTACAGCGTCAAGCTTGGCGCCGATGTGCGTGGCTACAATGGTCAGCGCGTTCGTGCCGACATCGTGGCCCAATTGGAAGGCGACTACGATCTGGGCTGGTCCAAGAACCCCGATGGTTCCTTTGATTTGATTGCCGATCTCTGGGGCGTGGCCAAGAAGCACAACCAAACTGAGTTGATCAACTCCATCAACCAGAAGTACGCCGTCAACAAAACCTTGGCGGAAGTGAAGCGTCCTGGCTTGAACAATGCCAACGTCAAAGTGGTGATGCACTAAGCCGGATCCCGTCTTAGTATCGCTACGGCGAAGGTTTCCGAAAGGGGCTAAATTCAGCCCCTATTTTTTGTTTCTGGGGTTTCTCTATCGACTCAGGCCGACTCAGGCTTCTGTGAGTGCGGCGATGCCGGGTAGCACTTTGCCCTCTAGCAGTTCTAGGCTTGCTCCACCACCTGTGGAGATGTGGGTCATTTGGTTGGCCAAACCCACTTTTTCGACCGCTGCTACAGAATCCCCACCGCCAATAATGGTGATGGCTCCGGCTTGGGTCAAATCCGCGAGGGTGCGGGCAATGGCTTCTGTACCAACAGCAAAGCGATCAAATTCAAACACGCCCATTGGCCCATTCCAAATCACGGTTTTACACCCTTGCAGGGCGGCCTGAAACGCCTTGACGGATTCCGGGCCAATATCCAAACCCATCCATTCGTCGGGGATGCCATCAATGGCAACGGTTTGGGCCTCGGCATCTTTGTCGAACTTGTCGGCTACCACGACGTCCACCGGCAGCAACAGCTCCACCCCACGCTCTTGGGCTTTCTGCATCAGGGACTTGGCCAAATCCAGCTTGTCGCTTTCCACCAAGGATTTGCCGGTTTTCAGCCCTTGGGCTTGGTAGAAGGTGAAGATCATGCCGCCACCCAGGAGGAGTTTATCCACCTTTTCCAACAGGGCTTCAATGACACCAATTTTGCTAGAGACTTTGGAGCCACCGATGATTGCTGCTAGGGGGCGCTGGGGATTGTCGATGGCCCCGGAGAGAAATTGCAATTCTTTTTCCACCAGATAGCCGGCGACAGAGGGCTGGAGGTATGCGGTTACCCCTTCTGTAGAAGCATGGGCGCGGTGAGCTGTACCGAAGGCATCGTTGACAAATAGGTCGGCGAGGGAGGCCAACTGCTGAGCAAATTCGGGGTTGTTGTCTTCTTCTTCAGGGTGAAAACGGACATTTTCCAGCAAAGCCACTTGTCCGTTCTCTAGGCCATTCACTACGGCTTCAGCCTCAGGGCCAACGCAATCGGGGGCAAAGGCAACTGACTGACCCAGCAGTTCGGAGAGACGACCGGCCACGGGGGTAAGGCTATTGCCCTCACGGGTAATTTTGATGGCACCAGTTTCTTTGTCTTTTTTAATGGGACGGCCTAGGTGGCTGGTGAGAATAACCCGTGCCCCGGCACTGATGAGAGCTTGGATGGTGGGTAAGGCGGCCCGAATGCGGGTGTCATCGGTGATGTTGCCTTCAGGATCCAGAGGGACATTAAAATCGGCCCGCACGAGCACTCGTTTGCCTGTCAAATCGAAGCCGGATGACAGCAGGGATCCCAGTGTTTGCTTGGCCATAATCGTCCTGTCCTTGAAGCGAGGAGGGTCTTCACTTTTTCTTCCGTATCCTACCAGGGATCCGATCCCGCTAAGCGGGGCCCGGAGAGCCATCCCCGCAAAGGGGAGGTTCCTTTAGTGGTAGTGGGCAGGGCGTTGCCAATGTTCCCACCAAGCCAAGTGGGATGCCGGTTTGGTACTGCCATGGCTGCCGTTGCTGTTGGCAGGGGCTTCTGGGGAGGAGGAAAGGGCAGCTTGCTGCGTCAGCCAGCTGAGGGGGGTGGGGATCAAACAGCTGGGATGCAAAGGGCGGAGATCGCGGTAATGGCTGTTGCGAATCGCCAGGATCTCCTGCTGAATGATGGCCAGAGGTTCTCCCAATTCCAGCAGCACATGGCTGCACAACCCCAGACTGGCCTCAAACTCGGGATGAACAACCTCCGTTGCTCCCAACTGGTAGAGCTGTTCGATGTCTTCTTTGTGGGTGGCTCGCACCACCACATCCAACTGAGGGGCCAATTCCAGAGCTCGTTTCAAGCAAAGGCGGATGCTTATGCGATCCGGCAGGGCAATCACCAGGGTACGCGCTTGGGGGAGATTGGCTTTTTCCAGCACCAGCGCACTGGCAGCATTGCCATACAAGTAAGGGATCCCACGGGAACGCAATTGCTGCACCACCCGCTCCGATTGGTCGATCACCAGCAGCTCATGCTGACGGGACTCCAACAGCCGCACGATGTCTTGCCCCACCTGTCCATACCCACACACCACCACATGCCCACGGGCGGGGGTATCCGGAGCAACCGCTCGGGGTCGCTCCCCCGATTCCAACCAACGGGCAACAGCAGGGATCCCTTCTAGCCAGGCAAAAAGGCGGGGCGCCAACTTCAAGAGAAAGGGAGTGATGAGCAAGGTGAGCGCAGTGGTACTGACGATCAGGAGATAGGTTTGCCGCGACACCAACCCCAAAGATTGCCCTTCGCTAGCCAACACAAACGAGAACTCGCCAATCTGGGACAGGCCCAATCCCACCGCCACTGCCGCTGCGAGGGAGTAACGAAACAGCCGTACCAATGGGGCAATGATCAGAAACTTGCCCACCATCACCAATCCCACCAATGTCAGGATCAACAGCAGATGGCTGGCAATAAAGCTGGGATCGATCAACATGCCGATGGCGGCAAAAAAGAGGGCAGCAAAGACATCCCGCAGAGGTTCTACATAGTCCAGGGTTTGATCGGCGTATTCCACCTCCGAGATCATCAAACCGGCAATGAAAGCCCCAATCTCGCTGGAAATACCAATGCGATCCGTCAGCAGGGCAATGCCCACACAGAGGCTAATCACCCCCAGCAAGAACACCTCTTTGCTCTCCTGCTGGGCCAAAAGACGTAGAAAACTGGGCACCAGCCAAATACCGGCTACCACTGCCCCCAGCCCCACCAAGCCAATTTCCAGCAACGCTTTGCCCACGGATCCCGCCAGTTCTGGAAGGGGATAATCCAAAGCGGGCAAAACCGCCAGCATCAACCCCACCGCCAAATCCTGCACGATCAGGATCCCCAACATCGCTTGGGCCTGGGGAGTGCCCATCTGGTTGGTTTCCGTCAGGCTTTTCATCACCACTGCGGTGGAAGAGAGAGAGAGCACCGCCCCCAGAAAAATGCCCTGCACCGGCGTTAACCAACCGCTCACCACCGCCAGAACGGCTGTGATCAGAATCGTGAGGCTAATTTGCAGGATGCCGCCACCTATGGCGATCCCCCGCACCTTGCGCAATTCTTTAAGAGAAAACTCCACCCCCAAGCTGAAGAGCAAGAAGGTCACCCCAAATTGGGCTAGGGTTTCCACCTGCACCAGTTCTTTAATCCAGCCCAACCCCGCCGGCCCGACGAGGATCCCGGCCAACAAGTAGCCCAACAGTACGGGTTGTCTCAGCACCGAGGCCAAAAATCCCCCGGCAGAAGCTGCCGCCAGCACCGTCACGATGTCCAAAATCAGGCGAAAGTCTTCCTGCACAGAGGCCACCCAAGGGGGAATGTGAACTTTTGTAGTCAATCCTGAGGATTCCTTCCACCATAATCCCTTCCTTGGTATCCCGGACAGGGTTCTCGACTGGGCCTGGAGCGGCAAGAGGAGACAGCGATAAGGGATCCCACCCCATTCAGCATCCGCTTAAAAAGAGATCCGATTGGAAATTTTTGTTAAAAGTTGCTGACAATACCTCAAAACCGTAGCTTATAATACAGAATGTAGAAAGAAATCGTTCATCCTCTCGTGCGCGGGGCGGCTCCTGATGAGCGACGCCATTTGTAGAGGACGGAAGTAGGGAGCTATCCCGAAGGAACGCGCCTCAACCCTTGTGACCGTTCACAGGACACTTACCAGTCACAACTCAACCTTTGGAGGCGAAAATCATGGAACTCTCTTACCGTGGTATTGACTACAATTACACTCCCGCCACAGCGGAAGTCTCTCCGGGCAAAGTGGGTGGCCGCTATCGGGGTTTGGACTGGCGGTTCCGCCATCTGACCAAGCCGGTGGTGTTGCCCACCAATCTGGATATGCTCTATCGGGGCGTGGCCTATCACACAGATCACACAGAAGCTCCTACAAAAGTGGCTCAGCCCGCTCAACCGGTGGCAGAACCCGCTTCAATGGCGGCTCCTAGCCATACCCATGCCTTGGATGAACTGTCCCGCAGCTTGATGATGAGCCATCAACGGGCGATTCGGATCCGTCAGCAAGCCATGTTGGTTCGCGGTGTGGAACACATTGGTCTACACGCCAATGTGCGGGGATTTTGGAATCGCATTCAGGGCAAAGTCCACCCCACTTTTCGGCTTAACTACGACCGTAGCCATGTCAGCATGAGCTGATAGCCTGAGACACAGATGCGGGTTCTGACAAGGCCAACTCGTTAAGTCAATCTAAGTCAATCAAGTCAATCGTTTGAGTGAGTAGCTCAGGGATCTGCAACTGTGGATCCCTGAGCTCTATTGTCTTTGCTCTCCAATGCCCTCGAATACTCCTACTCCCTCTCACCCTCAACCGGTTCACATCAGCCTCCGCTGGAGCTCTCCTGTACGCAGCTACACGGGGGGCAAATCACCTTTGTCTCAGAGTCTGTCTCGCAGACCAGCCTGGGCACAACGTTCACACTGCTGTTGCCACGGGTAGAGTGACCAGTCAACGGCGTATGGAGACCCTGGGGATCCCTGGCTGGCTGGGCAGTGGCTTGACAGAGGCAAGTATGGCTGAAGAAAATGCTGAGGGCAGCCCTTTAGGGATTTTGCCTATCCATTGCGCCTTTCAAGGTAACTTCCTCATATGGTTCTCCCCGTTGGCACTGCCGCCCCCGGCTTTAACACCATCGATACCCAAGGCAATTCCATTACCTTATCCAGTTTGGCGGGCAAAACCGTCATTCTTTACTTCTACCCCAAAGACGATACCCCCGGTTGTACCAAAGAAGCCTGTGGATTCCGTGATGCTTATGCCGATTATCAGGGCAAAGATGTGGTGGTCTTGGGGGTGAGCATGGATGACCAAGCCTCCCACCAAAAGTTCACGGAGAAGTACAACCTGCCTTTCCCGCTACTGGTAGATAGCAGCGGGGTGATTACCCGTGCCTACGATGTGGATGGGGGCGGCTACTCGAAGCGGGTAACCTATGTGATCGATGGTGAGGGTAAAATCGCTAAGGTCTATCAAAACATCAATACCGAAACCCACGCCCGTGACATTTTGGCGGATTTGGGACTGTGATAGGGTCCCATTCCTTCTGTTTCCCTAGCTGGATCCCCTGCTTTTGCGCATGAACGACGACATTCCGGTCGCACGTCGCCAACCCACTCAGGCGGGGAGGAAACAGGGTCTGGGGTTCTCATGGCGGTTATGGCTGCGCCTAGGGCTAGGTTTACTTCTGCTGGGGATCCTGTCCTGGGTGGGTTGGGGTCTATGGGAGTTATGGGATTCCTCGAAGATGGTGGATCCCGTAGCGGTGGAAGCGCCGATTCAGTCGATTTTTCCTTTGCCGCAGCCAACCCTTCAGGATAGTCGAGTGTCTCTACTGGGGCATTTTGCTTATGCAGAGGCCCCTCTAGACAGTCTGCAAGCAGTCGGTAGCTACCATGGCCGGGAAATTCACCTGCGCCAAGCGGCTGCCGAAAGTTACCGTCGTATGAATGAAGCTGCCCAAGCCGCCGGGATCCGTCTCGTCCCGATTTCGGGGTTCCGTTCCATTGCGGATCAAGAGTTCTTGTTTTTTCAACTGGCCCAGTCCCGCGCCTTGCGACCGGAAGAACGGGCTGCCGTCAGCGCTCCACCGGGCTACAGCGAACATCACACCGGCTATGCCATCGATATCGGTGATGCAGGGTTTCCCCAATTCGATACGAAAGAAGAATTTGAAACCACCCCTGCCTTTCGCTGGCTGGAGAGCCATGCTGCTCGCTTTGGCTTTGAACTGTCTTTCCCGCGTGGCAACCCTCAGGGGGTGAGCTATGAACCTTGGCATTGGCGCTTCGTGGGTGACCGGGACAGTCTTGAAACCTTCTACACTCGCTGATTCGGCCCATCTGTAATTGGATCTGTTGATGTAACTGGGTGGATTAACGGGAGGGCTGCGAGTGTTGCTGGGCTTTGTTGCGCTTATTCAGATGGTGCGCAATGGGAATCGTAGCCAGCAGGCTGATTGGTCCCATCACCAGCAGTCCACCCACAATCACGGCGGGAGGAGCAGCTTTGCGCCAGAAGGGATCCCCTACCGGCTTGGCTTTAGCAGAGGATTCTGTTTTGCCAGGGGCTGGAGAGGTGGCAGCTGGGCGCTCTTTTTCCCAGTCTTGCATCGCTGTTTCTAGGTCTGCGGCAGGGATCCCCAATTCAGCGGCCATTTCTTGAAGTTGATAACCTCAGCCTCCGACACAAACTTGCAGGGAAACAGATCCCCACCTCTTTCATTATCCCCCAAACCGCAGGTCGGATCCCAGGCGGGTCTCCACAGTGAATAATCACTTGTCAAGGGTATTTCCCTTACAGGCTGGGTTGCAGCAGGATAAAGAGAAAATCCTCTAACGCCGTCAGGTAGGTCAACACCTCATCGGCTGCTTTTTCTGCCTCCAGGGATCCCAACTCCACCACGCCTTGAATCACCTCTCGGACTGGAGTTGGCCCTTGCAACAGGGGAGCGAGCCATTTGAGTTTGTCGGCAGGAAGGGTAATCCGCCCGTGGGTAGCCCCTGTCCACTGCATTTCATAGGGTCGGTTCTCTTGTAAGGCTTTGGTGTACTCCTGATGAAAGCGCGGGCTATCCAGCAAAATGGGGTTGAATTGTACGGATCCCTCTAACCAATCCTCATCGCTCCAGGGAAACACCAAAGAAGATCCGGCGTGATCTACCCAAAAGTCGATCAAGCGGTGGGCAGGTCGGATTAATTCATAAAGTTGGAGCCGCTCCATCGGACTCATCGCTTCCAGTTTGCGCCGTACAAATTCCGGCACCTCCTTAAACAAAGACTCCACCGACCAATCGGGCATATCCACCAAGCTTAAAAACCCCAACCCAGCCTGCCGCAACATCTCAAACAACTCAGGGATGGTAAAACCCTTGTCGTTGGAAAGCAGGTAGTTATTCAGAATGGCGGGATCCTCGGTGTAGCTGGCTGGATTCCAGAGCACCCCTTTAGCAACCTCCTCCTGCAGGGATCCCATAAACTCCCGTACATTTTTGGCCCCTGTGGCCGGCGCAACATCAAATTGTCCCACCATTTGGAAGGCTTCCTGCATACGAAAGAATACCTGCCGTTGGTAGCGATGGTGCAGATTGGCGCGGATAATGCCCTCCGGTTTTAAGACACGTTTCATCGCCCGCAAGCCATCCGTGGGATCCTCCAGTAAATACAAAACATCATTCAAACTGATGAAATCGAATTGGATCCCAAGGCGATCCAGTTCCAGCAAATTGAGCACATAAAACTCGGTATCTGTGAAGCCGTGGTAGCGTAGACGTTCTTCCGTGAGCTTAACGGAGGCAGGAGACAGATCAAAAGCGACGATCTTGGCCCCAGGATTGGCCTCCGCCATCATCAGGGTTTCCCAGCCGGAGCCACAGCCCGCATTCAGCAAAACTTTACCCTCTGGTTCAATCACTGCATGGGTACGAACGTACTGAGCTGTGGTGTAGCTCATTTTGAACATCTCTGGCAGGGCATTGCGGGCCGTTTGCGAGAGCGGAACATTGGGATAGGGCAGCGCTTCGTAAAGGGTGAGGGCCCGTTCAGAGGCAGAGAGGGTACGACTGGCCATGAAGTAGGAATAGAGCAGAATTTAAGATGAGTGTAGCCGCTGTAGAAGTCGCAACCGCGGTCTTGTTCAGGATCCCAGGTTGACCTACAGATGAGAACTACCCCGAAAGGATTGTTCAACTCCCTTGGATAGCCACCGATGAACACTGCTTCCCTAGCGCATCGCCATTTCCGGTTCTCCCTGAAAAACACCTTGCCTGCCGTTTTGGGGTTGCTGCTTTGTGGCGGGATCCTAGTGCAGTCTCAGTTGCCGATGTTGGAGCGGATCAACCTGGGGGAACTGGAAAATGCCGAAGCTCGCAAAGATCGCAACATTGCCTTGGCCAATGTGTTGGGCTGGCTGGGTTACCGCAACCTGGCAGCCTCCTGGCTATGGTTGGAGCTGATCCAATACTATGGCGACGGCCCTGGACGCACCCTGACCGGATATGGCTTGGCCTACGACTACTTCGACCACATGACCCGGTTGGATCCTAATTTTTTCCTGGGCTATCGGCTGTCCAGTTTGGTCTTGGCCTATCGGGCCGGGCAACCGGAGCAAGCGATTGAAATTCTGGATCGCGGTATTCAGCAGTTCACCCCCGAAACCAACCCCGGTGCCTGGCGGCTTTACGTGGATCGGGCCTTGCTGAATTTCTTGTTTTTGGGAGATGCGCAAGCAGGTCGAGACGACTACTACCGAGCTGCCGCTTGGCGGGAGCAAGTGGGTCTACCCGGGGATGATTTTCGCCAATTGGGGGACAATATCGCCCGTAGCCCCCTTAGTCGCCGTGCCCGGTTTGATGTTTGGATGAGCGTGTTTAACTCCACCACTGACCGGGATACTCGCATCTTTGTCTTGGAGCAACTGGCCCAATTGGGTACAGTCCTGCGAACACTGCCAACGGGCGAGATCGAGATTCAGGCCCCACCCCTACCCGACTTCCCCGACGAAGAGCCGTACCTTTTGCGTCTATAGAGTGCGTCTATGAAGATTGCGCCTTAGGGTTGTGACGTTGGCAAGGAATGTGAGCTAAGCTCTAGCCCAAATCATGTCAACCCCATGAGCTGACTCTTCATGAGCCAATCCCTTTTGTCAAGAAAGTTTACTTTTGGCACGAGAAAGTGTCAGCCCCAATACCTTCATGGGAGGGGCTTTTTGGATAGCCTCTATTGCAAGTCCTTGTGACGCCCTGGGTTTGCCCTAGGTTCCTGAACTTTTTATTTCTTAATCTTTGCTCTTGCCCTGCTCTATTAGGAGTGACCCCCATGACCTCAAGAACTTCCCTCCTGGTAATGGTTACCGCTGTATCGAGTATTTGGAGTGGGCTTCCTGCGGCGGCTCAATCCTCGGGGACAGCGCGAGTCCGCTCAGTCGTCGATGGGGACACCTTTTGGGCGGATCTGAACGGCAGGCCCACCCGGTTTCGACTTTCCTACGTGGATGCGCCGGAGCTGACCCAAGGGCGGTGGGGGCGGCTGTCCCAAGAAGCACTACAAAACTTGATTCCAACGGGATCCCTGGTGCAGGTGGATACCCTCTATGTCACACCGGAAGGGCTGCACATTGCCCAGGTGTACAACGCCGATGGTTTGGTGAATTTGGAGATGCTGCGCCAGGGGCATGCGGTGGTTTACGAGCGCTTTTTGCACGGAGCGAATCGTCAGCGCTATTTGGAGGCTCAGGAGGGGGCGCAGGCGGCGCGGCTGGGGTTCTGGCAGCAACGTAACCCAGTGATGCCTTGGGAGTTTCGGGAGACAGGTGTCCAAACTTCGGCCTTTGCCGGGGCTAATGTGTTGAATGGGTCTTTTATCCGTGAAAACCCGACGGCGGCTGCGGGGGTGGGCATTGCCACAGTGGTGGTCATGGTTGGTCTGAGCAAATTGCTGTGGAAGAAGCCCAGCCAGAAGAAGGTGAGCATCCGGCAAATGGAGCGGGATCTGAAACAGTTGCAGCGCAGCCTCACCACGACCTTGGCCAGCCGCAAACAACTGGAACGGCAGTACGATGAAATCCTCCAGAAGGCAGAGGATTGGTTTATCCGGGCCGAGCAGGCCACCCAACACCAGAATGACGGTATGGCCCGAGAGGCTTTGGTGCAACGGAATCAACACATGAGTGCGGCTGAAGCGGTGCGCAAATCCCTAGATGAAGTGGAGGCGCAAATGGTCACGATTCGGGAGAGCATTGCCCGCGTTGAAAGCCAAATCTCGATGGCCAAGCTAGAACGGGAGATGAACAATTGAATCCGTTGAGAACTGGCCGGTTGAGGCGGTAAGCCACCTGAACGGAGTTTGCCTATGGAGTGGTTGCAAGGGCTGGAGATCAGCCGAGGGTGGGCCCAGGTGGGGGTGATCACCCTGGTGGGGCTGCTGGCATTCGGGTTGGGTCGCTGGATCCCGAAGTGGCTGAAGCCAATGGTAAAAAAATTGGCTAGCCCGGATGTGGCGGAGGTATACGAGCGCACGGTGGATCCCTACGCGGGATTGATCGGGTTGGTGGTGACGCTGCTCCTGGCTGAGGGGGTGCTGCTGGCGTTGCCGCGTGGGTTGTGGTTGCACCTGACAGAACTGGGGGTGAGCCTGGCCCTGACGATAGCGCTGGTTTGGCTGTTGACCCGCTTGGTGAGAGGCTTTGCCGATGTTTATCTGCGGGATACGGCTCTTAAGGGGGGGCGCAAGGTCAATAGTGAGCTGCTGATCGTGGGGCGGATTAGTGCCAACTTAGCGATTGGCTTTTTGGCGTTGTTGCTCTTTGCCCAAACTCATCAGATTAATGTGGTGGGGCTGTTTGCCAGCTTGGGGATTGGGGGGTTGGCCGTGGCGTTTGCGGCCCAGAAAACCTTGGAGCAACTACTCGGGGGCATCGTCATCTATGTGGATCGACCTTTTGTGGTGGATGACTATATTGGGCTGCCGGATGGCACCTTTGGTCGAGTCGAGTCGATTGGGTTGCGCTCCACCCGCATTCGCACCTCTGGGAAAGGTACGTTGGTGATTGTGCCCAATAGTGCCCTTACACAGGTGAGTATCGAGAATTTCACCGGGGCAAAGAAGGTGATGTCGCTGATTTATCTGACCTTTCAGCGCCTCTTGCCCGATGAAGAAAAGGCTCTGATTCGGCAGGTGATTTTGGAGAGTACCCGCGATATTTTTGGCATTGATTCTCGCAGCACGGATCTCACCTTTCGGGAGTTGAATGCTCAGGGATCCCAGCCAGCCCGTAGCCAAGCGCAACTGACCTTTTTTATTCTGGGATCCGGAGAAGTTTCAATGGATTTACGCCGACAACTGCTGGATTTGGCCAACGAAACCATTACCCAGAGGCTGAAGGAGTATGGGATTGCCTTTGAAATTCAGGATCCCACCATTTATGTGGATGCCCCGATTACGATCTAGTTTCCAGATCATCCCCATCTGCTCGGTAAAAAACTGGATCCGCTCATCCAAGTCCGCGACTCCGATGGCAACGTGATCAACCCGCTCGATCATGCTCACTCCCAACTTCGTGCAAGCTAATCCTGAGGTGGGATCCGAGAAAAATCTGTATCAATCTTTGCCTCTTTTTCGGGAGAAGCACAACCCCTCTCCTGGATACAGGTTCTAAAGTCGCTGGGAAGCTCTGCCATAATGAGTCGGCTTAAGTGTGAGGGGCGAATGGAGACTCTTGAAACAGTGGCAACATCCGTAACGACATCCGTAGAGGCATCCGCCATCCGCTTGGAAACTTGGGCGGCTGAACTACCCACGGGATCCCTGGAGGACTTGGCGTTGCCGGATCCCACAGATGAAGCCTTGCCAGAGCCAGAGTTTGAGCAGCAGGTGGAACGGGCTTGGCAGGTATGTGACCGCTTTGATTTGCAAACAGAGATTTGGCGTGGGCGTATTTTGCGGGTAGTGCGGGATCGGGAAAAACAACGGGGGGATGGACGGGGCAGTGGCTTTCTCAATTGGCTCAAAGACCGGGAGATCAGCAAAAGTCGAGCCTATGCGCTGCTGGAGCTGGCAGACCGTGCCGATAGCCTCATGCAAAGCCAGGAACTGGAACCGGAGACGGTGGATCGCTTTAGCAAACGCGCTTTTTTGGAAACCGCCCAAGCTCCTCCACCTGTGCAGCAAATGGTGGTGGAAGCAGCGCAACAAGGCCAACGGATTACCCGACGACAGGTGCGCGACCTCACGGACGAGTGGACAGCGGCGACTTCAGAGTTGATCCCAGCCCCCATTCGGGCCAAAGCTGCCGAACAGAGCATTCCCAGCCGCTACCTCACCCCCTTAGTGCGGGAACTGGAAAAATTGCCGGGATCCCATCAGCAAGCTCTACAAGCAGAAATCGCCCTCAATCCGGATGTGGATACCCTCAAGCAAGCCACCGCCGATGCCCGTTTTTTGGCCCGATATTTACAATCTGCCGCTCAGGTGCAAGTCCTGCAGGAACAGGAGGGGTTGGACTTGGAGGGTGCCCTAGAAGAAGCCTTGCGGTTGGGGTTGCTGAACTTGACGGCTGATTTGGTGAATCAAGCGGCACAACTGGAGCAAACCTTGGCACGCCTATTCACCACCTGGAAACGCCTGGGATCCCTGGCTGAGAAGTTGGATGGCCACATTGGCGCCAGTACCCCCCATTTGCGTCGCCTTTGCCGTTCCATCGAACAGCATCTTTCCGGCTCAACGATCCAGACCGGGTTGGGGCGGGGGGCGGAGGCGCTGCGGCTGCAGGTGGCGCTCCAGGTTTTGGCAGGGGAAGAAGAGGCCGATTTCCAGGGATCCTGACTCAATCGCTGTTGAAGGTTGGGATCCCTGTCAACTCAGTTCAGTGCATCGACCTGGAGCACAAACTGGGTTTCCAGGCTGTCTCCGGGCGGGAGTTGGATCCGTTGTTCCCCTGAGATGAGAGCATTGCGGGGCCCTGTCCAGGGTTCTAGACAGAAGAAGGGTTTGCCCCGCACCGTCCAAAACACCAGAGTCCGAAAGCATTCATCGTAGGTGAGGGTTACCTTTCTCCCGGCCACGGGATCCACAACCGTTGCCTCCTGTGCCGTTAACGTCTTGAAGGCCACATCGATTTCAGGAGCCGTCCAATCGAAAGTACCCGTAAAAGGGGCGCTGGTTTGGCTGAGGTGGTCGTATAGCTCCTGGGCCGGGATCTGGATCTGCAACTGGGGTTTGGCTGCCTCCGAGACGTTGAAATAGGGGTGAAACCCGACCGAAAAAGGCATGTTTTCTGCGGAGCAGTTGGTGATGTGTTGCTTGAGGAGGAGTTGACGACCTCGCAGTTGGTAGCTGAACAGCAGCGTGAACTCGAAGGGGTAGGCAGCCAGCGTTTGGGCATCACTTTCCAACATCAACGTCAGCGAGGCTTGGCCGGCCTCTGCACCGCTATCTTGATCCACCACCTGCCAGGGCAGATTGCGGGCAAAACCGTGCTGTTTGAGGGTGTAGCTCCGCCCCCCATGGCTGTACGTGTTGTCGGGCAGGTTGCCACAAATGGGGAACAGGATGGGAATGCCCCCCCGCACCGTCAAGCTGGGATCCAGAAACCGCTCCTCATCCATGTAGAGGATCTCCTCCCCCTGGATCCGCCAACGGGTGAGCATGCCGCCCCGCTCCGGCACAATCTCCGCTTCGGATCCGCTGTGTTCATCTTTGAGGAGATAGGTCAGGTAGGGCTTGGGGAATGAGGTGATGCTGTACACAAAGGCAGCCTCCAAAGCGGGATCCCTTTCATTGTCGGGGAACCGCAGCCGTTTGGCAGGGAGCTGGATGTTGGCAGACAATCTCAGTAGGGTGGTTCTGCAGTCGGTTGCCCCACTGGCAAGGCCACTGCCATCTCGCTGAGGGTTTGGTGATGTCCTGGGATTTGGGCCGATTCTGGAATACGCTGACCTACTACGATGCGCTGCCCTTTGCCGAGGCTTGGCGCTGGGTACACAATGGGTTTCAACCCAAGTCGAGTGTCAATCCTGTGCCACCTATCCTTTCCGGGTCGCTCCCTGCTCAAGCGCTGTTGCTGGGGAGAGGGTTACCAACCGGGCTAGCAGAGGCCCTGAAGCAGCAAGGGGTAGAGGTGTGGGATTCCAGCCAGGATTTGGCTCAAGGTTTGGCTGCGGCGACGGTGTTCCTGGGTCTAGAGGATGCAGAACTGGCGCAAACCCATCTGGATCAGATCCGCCACAGCGGCCGGACGGAACAGATGCTGTTTGATTTTCGCCAACCCAATCCAGATTTGGGGGAGTTTTGGGGCATTCTGGATGATGTGGTGATGGGGGGGGTGAGCCAAAGCCAGTTGCTGTGGGGAGAAGGGGAGCTTCTGTTTACCGGCCAGGTTTCTACGGCCAACTCCGGCGGATTTGTTTCCACCCGCACCCGCAATCTGGAACCCCCCTTAGATTTGTCTGGTTTTGCCGGCTTGGAGTTGCGTCTGCGGGGAGATGGACAACGCTACAAGTTCTTTCTGCGGGATCAAACTGGGTGGGATAGCCCTGCCTTCAGCTGTGCTTTTGACACAAGACCTGCTCGCGTCAGCGGGACGGAGTCCTCAGCAGAACAGACGGTGCGGATCCCCTTTGCGGAGATGGTACCCACGTTTCGCGCTCGCCTACTGCCCAATGCCCCTCCCCTCAATTCCAGTCGCATCTGCTCGTTGCAGTTGATGCTGAGTAAGTTTGAGGCGGATGGCAGCCTGAACCCCCGCTTTCGTCCGGGATCCTTTCAACTGGGGTTGCGCTGGATAGGGGCCTATCGCCGGGATCCTTTGCCGCAAATCATCGGGGTGGTGCGAGACCGGATCCCAGAGGGGCTGTTGGCCCTCATGCAAGTGGGTTCTAGCCGTTGGTGTGGGGTAGAAGCGGCTGCAGACATGGAGGAATCGATCCTGGTGACACAATTACTGCAGCTGATGCAGTCGCCCCAATCCGTGGGTCAAGTTGAACGGGTTGAACAGTTCCATGCTTAAATCCCCGTGGCGCTCCCCCCGAAACGGATTTCCTCCTCAGGGATCCCCTTTCCGGGCTACTTTTCCCCTATGGCCAGCTTTGGGTATGGGCCTGCTGGCGGGGGCATGGCTGCTGTGGTGGCAAGGGATCCCTTTTTTGTTCGATTGGGATGAGCTGATCTACGGCAGTTTGGCCCGGCAGATGCTGGAGAGTGGGGATCCCCTGTCTCTGGTGATCAATGGTGAACCCTTTTTTGAGAAGCCCCCCCTCTTCTTCTGGCTGCAAGCGCTGGCCATGGGGGCTTTGGGAGTGAACGAGTGGGCGGCTCGTCTGCCGAATGCCTGGGTGGGTGGGGTGACGGTGGCGCTGGTGGTGGCTTGGGGATCCCATTTGCGGGGGGTGGGCTTTGGCTGCCTGTGGGGTCTCCTGCTGTTGACGGGCTATGTGCCACTGTTTTTTGCCAAGACGGGGTTGATCGATCCGCTGTTTAATCTGGGAATGGGTTTGGGGCTGGGATCCCTGTTGGGTGCGGATCAGGCTCGCTTGGTGGGGCAGTCCGGTCGGGCGTGGCTGGTGGTGGGGGCTTTGGCTTTGGGGTTGGCGGTCTTAGCCAAGGGGCCGTTGGGCTTGAGCTTGCCGCTGTTGATTTGGGCCGGGTACAAGGTTTGGCATCCGGATCCCTGGCCCCGCTGGGGCGAGGTAGTGGCCTTCTTGGCGTTGGCGGGTGGTGTTGCCCTCAGTTGGTTCGCACTGGAATGGAGGCAACAGGGGCCGGAGTGGGTGGAGCAGTTTTTGCGCTATCAGTGGCGCATCCTCACCACGTCGGATGGGCATCCTGGCCCCTTTTATTTCCATCTGCTGGCGTTTGGGCTGGGGTGCTTTCCTTGGGCGGCCTTATCGCTGACCGGGATCCTGCGTACCCTGCTAGGGAAAGATCCAGGGGCAGGGGGGGGATCCCGCTTCCGCCGCCCACGGTTTCGTTTGGGATCAGCGGCCCAGGTGATGGATCCCTGCCAGCGGGCGGAGCACCTGCTCTTAGTGGCCTTTGGGATTGTGCTGCTGCTGTTTTCCCTGGTAGTGCAAACCAAACTGATCCACTACACCTCGCTGCTTTATCCGATGGGAGCCTATTTTGCGGCCCTGCGGCTGCAGTCCATTTGGGCAGGCCACTGTTCCTCCCCAACGCTGGCAGGATCGCACCAGCGGGACGAAGTCCTCAGTCGACTGACCCTCTGGGAATCGGTTTGGATCGGGCTGAGCGGCCTTTTTTGGCTATCCCTTTGGCTGGTGTTGCCCTGGCTGGGGGGATCCCAAGGCGAGGGGCTGGCGAATCTCGGTATAGACCTGACAGATGAGCTGGCCTGGGGGTATCTGAAGGCAGGGGTAGACTGGCCCCTTTACACCTATGGGCCGGCGCTGTTGTTGCTTGGGGGTGGGCTAGCCTGGAGCATCGGGCGACACAAGGTTTGGGGATGGGTGAGCTTGCTCTTGGCCACGGGGTTGAGCGCTCAGTTGGCTTGGGGCTGGGTTTTCCCACGTCTGTTGCAGCATACTCAAGGGGGATCCATCCACTTTTTTCGGCAGTTTGTTGGGGGTGAAGAAGGCTCGGCAGGCTTATTGTCAGGTACGGTGGGTCTGTACGGGTTTCGTTCGTTTGTGCCCTACTTTTATGGCCCTTTGCAGGTTCCCTATGCTGCCTTTCCGGCGGAGTTATCTGCCTGGGAGCGGACGGGACAAATGCCGGATTATCTGGTTACCTGGGATCCCTTTGTGGAGGAGTTGGCTGAACTGGGGTCTTTACAGGCGATTGAGCAACGGGGCCCCTTTTGGCTCCTGAAAACATCCCCTAGCTTTTCTGTTTCGCCATGAGCCAGTATGTGTTGCGCATGAGTGATATCCCCGCCCAGGATCGCCCGCGCGAACGGCTGCTCACCTACGGGGCCAAAACCCTCTCCAATGCCGAGCTGTTGGCGATTTTGCTGAATACAGGACAGGGGCCAGGTAAGCTTTCGGCGGTCGGGCTAGGACAGTTGCTCCTGAAAGAATTGGAACAACAAGGGGATCCCTTAGGGCAATTGCGGCAGGTGGAAGCAGGGGAACTGGTTCGGATCGAGGGCATCGGCCCGGCCAAAGCGGCAACCGTGTTGGCAGCCATCGAACTGGGGCGACGGGTATTTTTAGCTCGTCCCCCCGAACGTACCGTGATCAATTCTCCCGAACAGGCCGCTATGGCCCTGAGTGGCGAGTTGATGTGGGAGACTCAGGAACATTTTGCCGTGCTGCATCTGGATGTTAAGCACAAACTGCTCAGCCAGCAGATCATCACCCGTGGCACTGCCACTGAAACCCTCTCTCATCCCCGCGAAACCTTTCGCAGCGCCATTAAACAGGGGGCCAGCCGCATTCTCATCGCCCACAATCATCCCTCCGGCAGCTTGGATCCCAGCCCGGAAGATCTCGCCCTCACCCGACAATTGCTCCAAGCGGGGCAACTGCTGCAAATGCCTGTACTGGATCACCTCATCCTGGGGGGTGGACAATTCCTCAGTCTGCGCCAACGTACCACCCTCTGGGAAGAAATTCCCCAACCGGAATAAGCTGAGGGGATTTTCTCAATTTTCTCAAATAGCGACATCCTCTCGACGCTGATCCTAAGAATATGGATTTAGAATATGGATTTGCAGCCTGTCTCCCCTGTTGCCTCTCGAACTGCCTGGGGTACTTCCAACAGCTTCTGCTCCTAGCAGACGGTTGCCAGAGGGCAATACGCTTTTCGGTAGTGGCGGTGACGGTTGAGACAGCCGGGCCGTACGTTAGAACTCATGTCTCTGAATCAAGAAGAGCAACTATAATTAAGTTATGATAAGAGGCTCACGCTCTACCAACTATCTAATGCTCCCTCCGTTGCCACTTCTGCCTCCATGGATGGAGTGTAGCTTAGAAAGCAGGCTCCTGAAGAGGGTAGTGCCACATCCGCTTGGATGATGATAGCGCGAGGCCACCGTTGTTGGGGAACACTAGATTGAGCCCCCTCTGTAATTGCCGTTAACTGCCGTTATTACCCTCTCAGTCCACCTACTACCCACCCGCCTCTGTCGCTATTTCAGCCATACCTTAACATGTCTAACTACGAACCTGATCTCAACGACGTCTTAGCGATGGCCGATGGCCCTACCGATCTCCTCGATAACACCGAGGGGGTAGAGGTCGATATGGTCGACAGCGAATTTCTGGAAGAGGAGCCTACCCGCCGCTCTACTGACCTTGTACGCCTCTATTTGCAGGAAATCGGTCGCGTCCCTTTGCTGGGGCGGGATGAAGAGGTGTCTTTAGCCCAAAAAGTCCAGGACTACATGAAGCTCTTGGATCTGCGGTTTCGCCTGCAAAAAGATCTGGGACGGGATCCCACCCTGGCGGAATGGGCAGCCAAGGCCAATCAACACAGTGAATGGGAACATCTCACCCCCGAAAAGCTGCAGCAGGTACAGCGTATCGGTAACCGCGCTAAGGAACACATGATCAAGGCCAACCTGCGCCTGGTGGTGTCGGTTGCGAAAAAGTACCAAAATCGCGGCCTGGAGCTGCTGGATTTGATCCAGGAGGGTACCCTTGGCTTGGAACGGGCTGTTGAGAAGTTTGACCCAAAAAAAGGTTACCGCTTTAGCACCTACGCCTACTGGTGGATTCGGCAGGGCATCACCCGCGCCATCGCCACCCAGAGTCGCACCATTCGCTTGCCTGTCCACATCACCGAGAAGCTGAACAAAATTAAAAAAGCGCAGCGCAAAATCTCGCAGGAGAAAGGACGCACCCCCACCATCGAAGACATCGCCTCTGAGCTGGAGATGACCCCTCCCCAGGTGCGGGAATTGTTGGTGCGGGTGCCCCGCTCTGTCTCTCTGGAGACTAAAGTCGGCAAGGACAAAGACACCGAGCTGGGGGATCTGCTGGAAACCGACGATATCTCCCCGGAAGAAACCATGATGCGGGAGGCCCTGCATCGGGATCTGCAGCATTTGCTCTCGGATTTGACCATGCGCGAGCGGGATGTGATCCGGATGCGGTTTGGGTTGGGAGACGGGCGAACCTACTCGCTGGCAGAGATCGGCCGAGCCTTGGATCTGTCTCGGGAACGGGTACGGCAAATTGAAGCCAAAGCCCTGCAAAAGCTACGGCAACCGAAGCGGCGCAACCGGGTGCGGGATTACCTAGAGGCGATGGGCTAATCCCGGCTCCGGTTCAGTTTACGGATCAGTAGACTCAAAACCTGATTGGCGCGATTTCGGATTTGGGCTGCTACCCAGTCCATCTCTGGGATCCGCAAAGAAAACGCCCCCACGGCAAATAGACCCAAGCCCAGTGCTGCGGCCAGACTAGACCAGACCATGGCAGTGAGCAGCGGGGATCCCAGTAGCTGCAGTGAGCGCAGGTGGTTCCACAGCCAACCGCTCAGTCCACCTGCCAAGCCGGTGATCCCCAGCAGGGGCAGCAGGGAACGGCCCATTTCCAGCCAAGGGATCCCTTGTAGGCGGTGCTGGAGCCGGATCCCTAGCCAAATTAGGGCCACCAAGTTCACTCCTGCCGTAGCCAAGGCAATGCCCGGTGCTCCGAAAGCCCGCAAAAATAGGAAGTCCAGCAGGGCATTCAGACCGATGGCGATGCCGCTGATGCGTAATGGTGTAGCCCCATCCTCCAGCGCGTAAAAGATCCGCACCAACACATCCCGCAGCAGGTAACAGCTCATCCCCAAGCCATAGGCCATCAGCAGGGCTGCCACTTCCTGGGTCACCTCTGCCGTGAAGCGCCCGCGCTGGTAAGCCACCTGTACAATCGGTTCCGCCAGAGCCACCAATAGCATCGACAGCGGCAGGGTTAAGATGGCCGTAATCATCAAGCTTTGGCGGATCCGTTGGCGCAATTCTGGCCATCGAGCCCCATCCCCTGCCAACTGGGCATAGAGGGGCATCAAGGGCACCAACACCATGTTGGAGAGAATCCCCAGCGGAGTTTGTACCAAAAGTTGGGCATACCCTAAGTTGCCAATGGTGCGATCCCCCGGCACAAAAGAGGCAAAAAACAGATCCACATAAACATTGATGTGGATCATCCCGGAAGAAATCACCGCCGGCACCATCAACAGCCCCACCGCCCGTACCTGCGGGGATCCCCACTCAAACCGAAGGCGCGGTCGTCCCAACCCCAACCGTATTTGCAAGGGGACTTGGGCCAACCACTGAGCCACCGCCCCCACCAAGATTCCCCAGGCAATCAAGGAAGGGATCCCTGTCCAGCCGAGTGCGAGCAGGATCCCAATCACCGCCAAACTGGAGATCAGCGGGCTGAGAGCAGGCAAAACATAGTGCTCGGCGGCATTTAGCGCCCCAAAGCCAATGCCAATCAACCCCGAGAGCAAAGCCAATGGGGCCATGATCCGCAGTTGGGTGGCAGCCAAGGCATGAACTTCTGGGCTAGCCCCTGGCGCATTCAGGCGCACCACCCATTCCGCCCCCCACCACAGCCCCAGGGTGACCAGCAGGAGCAGGCAACCCACTAAGGTGGAGATGGACTCCAACCAGCGGGCCGGGTCATCTGTGGCGGGATCCCGCTGTTTTTTGAGGATGCTGACAATGGCACTATGAAACGGGCCGTTGATCCCGCCCAGCAGAATCAACAAAAAACCCGGTAGGATATAGGCCACCCCAAAAGCACTGTACTCCGGCCCCGATCCGTATACCGCCGCGATCAGGGCTTGCCGAATGAAGCCCATACCCTTGCTGAGCAAAGTCGCCCCGGCCACCAACCCCGCCACCGAGAGCAAAGAACGGGATGGCAGCCCCACGGGGGTTTCTTCCCGAGTCGTGGCATCCTCGATCATCGGCTCCCCTGCAACATCACTCATCCCCTCAATCTTGACCACGGAGAACAATTAGGGGCCTTGAAAGAGTACCCCAAGCAGCCAAGACCCCATTATCTAGGATTTCCGGGATCCCAAACCGATTGAGATGGATGATTGAGATGGCATTGAGAGAAATAGAGCGTGCCGACGAGGAGATTGGGCCAGCTTAAGCCAGCAGTTGCCGTTCCTGCTCCAGTTGTTGCAGCAAATGCTCATCGCCACGAGCTTGGGCGGAACGGATTCGCTCCTGGAGCCGACGAATCAGGTTTTGCCGGTGGGTCTCCTCAATCATGGCCATGAAGTGTTTGCGAGAGGAGGCACCTCCCCCTGACGGAGCCACTTCCGCCACAGGGCTACCCAGTGCCACAGTCGCAGCGGGATGCAGGGCAACACCTCGGTAAATAAGGGCAAAAGACTGAGGCAAAGCCATGACTGCCGACTGAGCATGCCAGCTCCACTCCAGCCCCCGGTGTTGACAGGGCACAACCCGTTCTTGAACCGTGGTGGAGAAAGGGAAAAACTCGTGGGCAATACCCCGATAGGTCAGTTGCATACGAAGACTCCAATGAAAATAGGACTGGGCTTTACAAAACAGGATCCCTTCACTAGATCATCCAAATGGCTAGAAGGGTAAAACTTGATTTTAATCTGTATTCAATTTTACGAAATGATGCCTTTGCTGTCAAATTATGCCGAATCTACTCTGATCTGAGTGACCAGTTCTTGCAACTGTTCCAGTACCGGATGGCAGAGAAATCCCTACTCTTGAGGGGTAGGACATAAGCGGATACTCGCATGCCCCGGCTGGCAGCAGCCCCGATCACTTTGAGTACGTCCGAGCAGACAGAACTCGAAATGTGCCAATGAAGCCAGGACGACCTAAGAAAGCGGAGTTCGAGTATAAAAGCCTCTTTCGTCAGTATGGGGAGGCTAGGCTTGAGGTAGAAGCTGAACTCCTTACCTAGCCATGACTCTAGCTCGTCAGGCGCTACCCACCCTTCAAGTCCTTGATGACTACTGTGAGGCCTACCGCCCCCACTTTCCTGAAGTACGCAGCTTTGAGTTTTTTAAGCTTATCCTTTTGGGTTTACTTTCCCCCATGAAGCGGAAGAGCTTGCCTGCCATTGCTCGCCACGTTGGGGTAGAAAGTCATCAATCCTTGTGGACTTGGTATTTGCAGACAGCCTTGACGGTGAGAGCAGCACTTTTGTGAATGGGTTAGAAGAGATGGGGCTGGAGTATATGGTCTCAATTCGCAGTAACCACGGGGTGTGGATGCTGCCTGGGGAGAGAGTAAGGCGTAGCCGATGGAGACGTTATGAGCGAATCTTTGCAGATGGGACGAAAGAGGAGAGATACATCCGGGGGCTGATATTCGGTCACAGAATGGAGAAGAGAT
>NZ_JAFIRA010000008.1 GCF_022848905.1 Thermostichus vulcanus str. 'Rupite' | reverse complement strand
GGCGGTAGGCCTCACAGTAGTCATCAAGGACTTGAAGGGTGGGTAGCGCCTGACGAGCTAGAGTCATGGCTGGGTAAGGAGTTCAGCTTCTACCTCAAGCCTAGCCTCCCCATACTGACGAAAGAGGCCTAAAGCCCCTCTAACCTAGGGATCCCTCCTATCCTTGCAGAGCATCAGGGATCGTTGCGAATTGTTGCGGCTGTTACGGCTCTTGACGAAGCCAGCGCCGTTTCTCTGGTAGAACGAGAGACAGGCGATAGGGGAAAATGCCCATCCTCTAACCTGTTTCACCCTTTGCATTGCACAACGGAGAGCGACCGCATGTTTACTCTGGTCAAGCCCACAACCCGTCACATTGCCCCCAGCGACCTGCGGGATCGCACCCTGATGAAGGTGGTGTATGTGGTGTTGGAGCCGCAGTATCAGAGTGCCCTGACGGCAGCGGTGCAGCGTATCAACAGCCAACATCCCCGTTTAGCTGTCGAGATGTCGGGTTATCTTGTCGAGGAGCTACGGGATCCCGCTGGGTATGAGGCGTTTAAGCAGGATCTGAAGACGGCGAATGTTTTTATCGGATCCCTGATTTTTATCGAAGATATTGCCCAGAAGGTGGTACAGGCGGTGGAGCCGGTGCGGGAGCGACTGGATGCTGCGGTTGTGTTCCCGTCCATGCCAGAGGTGATGCGCCTCAACAAAATGGGATCCTTCTCCATGGCGCAGTTGGGCCAGTCTAAGAGCGCGATTGCCCAGTTCATGCGCAAGCGCAAAGAAAAACAGGGATCCAGCTTCCAAGACGGCATGCTGAAGCTGTTGCAGACCCTGCCCAAGGTGCTGAAGTATCTGCCCTTTGATAAGGCGCAGGATGCCCGCAATTTTATGCTCAGCTTCCAGTATTGGCTGGGGGGATCCACCGATAACCTGGAGAACTTTTTGCTGATGCTGGCGGATCGCTATCTGCCGGGGATGAAAGATCAGGTCACCTTTGCCGAGCCGGTCACCTTTCTGGATATGGGCATCTGGCATCCGCTGGCGCCGCAGATGTTCGCCACTGTGCCGGAGTATCTGACCTGGTTGAACGCCCGTGAGGATCTGCCGGAGGAGGTGAAGGATCCCTTGGCTCCCTGTGTGGGGCTGGTGTTGCAGCGAACCCATTTGGTTACCGGCGATGATGCCCACTATGTGGCGATGGTGCAGGAGCTGGAGTCGCGGGGGGCGCGGGTACTGCCCATTTTTGCTGGGGGACTGGATTTTTCCAAGCCGGTGAATGAGTTCTTCTGGAATGCCGAGAAAACAGCGCCGATTGTGGATGCGGTGGTGTCTTTGACAGGCTTTGCGTTGGTGGGTGGCCCGGCCCGGCAGGATCATCCCAAGGCGGTGGAGTCCTTGCAGCGGCTGAATCGTCCCTATATGGTGGCGTTGCCGTTGGTGTTTCAATCCACCGAAGAATGGGCGGATAGCGACCTGGGCTTGCACCCGGTGCAGGTGGCGTTGCAGATTGCCATTCCCGAACTGGATGGGGCGATTGACCCGATCATTTTGTCAGGACGGGATGCGGCCACGGGCAAAGCGCACGCCCTGCAGGATCGGATTGAGTTGATTGCAGCGCGAGCAATCAAATGGGCCAATTTGCGCCGCAAACCCAAGCTAGACAAAAAAATTGCCATCACCGTCTTCAGCTTCCCGCCGGATAAAGGCAATGTGGGCACGGCGGCCTACTTGGATGTGTTTTCCTCCATCCATCGGGTGATGCAGGCTTTGGCCAGTAATGGCTACGATCTGGGATCTGAATTACCAGAAACTCCCCAGGCGTTGATGGAGTCCATCTTGCACGATGCTCAGGCCCAATATGCCAGCCCTGAGTTGAACATCGCTGCCAAACTGTCTGTGCGAGAATACGAAAGCCTCACCCCCAATGTCAAAGCGATTGAAAAATATTGGGGGCCGGCACCTGGTCAATTGAATACCGACGGGCAAAATCTACTCATTTACGGTAAGCATTTCGGTAATGTGTTCATCGGGGTACAGCCCACCTTCGGCTATGAAGGGGATCCGATGCGGCTGCTGTTTTCTAAGTCCGCTAGCCCTCACCACGGCTTTGCCGCCTACTACACCTATCTGGAAAAAATCTGGGGGGCGGATGCGGTACTGCACTTTGGCACCCACGGATCCCTGGAGTTCATGCCCGGCAAACAAATTGGTATGTCCGGGGAGTGCTATCCCGACAATTTGATTGGATCCATTCCCAATCTCTATTACTATGCCGCCAATAATCCCAGTGAGGCGACGATTGCCAAACGGCGGGGCTATGCCTGTACCATCAGCTACCTGACTCCGCCTGCCGAAAATGCCGGACTCTACAAAGGTTTGCAGGAATTGCGGGAGTTGATCGGCTCCTACCAAAGCCTGCGGGAAGGAGGACGCGGGATCCAAATTGTCAATACCATTTGCGACAAAGCCCGCATGGTCAATCTGGACAAGGATGTGGAGTTGCCGGAGGTGGATGCAGCGGAGTTGAGTTTGGAAGAACGGGATACCGTTGTTGGCAAGCTCTACGCCAAGTTGATGGAAATTGAGTCGCGGCTCTTGCCCTGCGGCCTGCATGTTATTGGTGCCCCTCCCACCGCTGAAGAGGCGATTGCCACCCTGGTGAGTATCGCCAGCATTGACCGCCCCGAAGAAGAGATCCTTGGTCTACCGCGCATTATCGCCCAAAGTTTGGGACGCGATATTGATGACCTGTATCGCAGTCGGGATCGGGGTAATTTGGCAGATACTGCACTGCTGGATCAGATCAACAAAGCCTGCCAAAAAGCGGTCGCTGCGCTGGTGAAGGAGCAAACCGACGCCGAAGGGCGCGTCTCCAAAGTTTCGAAGCTTAACTTCTTTAACATGGGCCGCCAAGCCCCCTGGGTGACTGCCCTGAAAGAGGCCGGATATCCCCATGTGGATTCCGACTTGCTTAAGCCCTTGTTCGAGTTTTTGGAAGAATGCCTCAAACAAGTGACGGCAGATTTTGAACTGGGATCCCTGCTCAGGGCCTTGGAAGGAGAATACATTGTGCCAGGGCCGGGTGGGGATCCGATTCGCAATCCCAATGTGTTGCCCACTGGGAAAAACATTCATGCTTTGGATCCCCAGTCCATTCCCACCTCAGCGGCGATTAAGTCAGCCGAAATTGTGGTGGAACGGCTGCTGGCGCGGGAAATGAGCGTCAACGGTGGCAAGTATCCCGAAACCATTTCGGTGGTGCTCTGGGGCACGGATAACATCAAAACCTACGGTGAGTCCTTGGCTCAGGTGCTGTGTTTGCTGGGGGTACGGCCCAAGCCAGATGCCCTCGGTCGGGTGAACAAAGTGGAGCTGATTCCACTGGAAGAACTGGGTCGGCCCCGCATCGATGTGGTGGTCAATTGCTCCGGTGTATTTCGCGATTTATTTGTGAATCAGATGGATTTGATTGACCGCGCCGTGAAATTGGCTGCGGAAGCTGTTGAGCCTCTAGAGCAAAACTTTGTCCGCAAACATGCTCTACAACAAGCGGAAGAAATGGGCCTGACCCTAAGCCAAGCCGCCACCCGCGTCTTTTCCAATGCCTCGGGATCCTATTCCTCCAACGTCAATTTGGCCGTGGAAAACAGCTCCTGGGAAGACGAAAGCGAGCTGCGGGAAATGTATCTCACCCGCAAATCCTTCGCCTTTGGTTCCAACCTACCCAACCAGCAGATGCGGCAACTGTTTGAGTCCAGCCTCAAGACGGTGGATGTCACCTTCCAAAACCTGGATTCATCGGAAATCAGCCTGACGGATGTCAGCCACTACTTCGACTCGGATCCGACCAAGTTGGTGCAGAGCTTGCGCCAGGATGGCAAAACTCCCTCGGCCTATATGGCGGATACTACCACCCCCAACGCCCAGATCCGTACCCTGAGCGAAACCGTCCGACTGGATGCCCGCACCAAGCTGCTCAATCCCAAGTGGTACGAGGGCATGCTCAAGCATGGGTACGAAGGGGTGCGGGAGATCGCAAAGCGCTTGGTGAACACCTCCGGTTGGTCCGCCACCGCTGGGGCTGTCGATAACTGGGTTTACGAGGAAACCAACGAGACCTTCATCAAGGATGAGGCGATGCGCCAACGGCTGATGAACCTCAACCCCCATTCTTTTCGGCGTATTGTCGGATCCCTGCTGGAGGTGAATGGTCGCGGCTATTGGGAGACCTCACAGGCCAATATTGAGCGGCTGCAGGAGCTATATCAGGAGATCGAGGACAAGATTGAGGGGATTGAGTAGCTACTGAAGAGGGAAAGATCTCTTGACTCAGTTTGATAAGTTCTTGGCAAAGATCCTGTTGGGAACGTCTGACACAAGCATTCCCTTTGCTGATCTTTGCCAAGTTTTGAAAAGACTTGGGTTTGCAGAACACATTAGAGGTAGCCATCACATCTATACACATCTATACACATCTATACAAAAGATGGGGTTGCTGAAATTAAAATTATTAATATTCAGCTGCAAGGCAATCAAGCCAAATCTTATCCAGTCAAACAAGTTAGGGAAATCATTCTCAAATACAAAAATGTGGAAGTCATCCTGCATGAGTAGATTGAGACGGATCAGGAATTAGGCAGAGGGATCCTGCAGCCCAAAGAGAAACTAACTCATGTCTGCCTAGGTGGAGCCATAGCCAGTTTACTGAATCGGCTTAGCGACATCCCCTACCGAGAAGCTTGCTCCGCTGAGAATACGCCCAACGCTGGAGCCATCATCCACTTCTGTGAGTTGGATCTGTCCGGCAGGCTCAGTTAATTTACGCAACACTGCCCCTGTGGCTGGATCCGTGACTTCCCGCACCACCCGCTCCACCGAGAGAATTAAACCCACTCGATACCCATCACGGCTGCCCTTATTCAATATCACCTGGTTGCCATACACATCTGCCACTAGGGCATCCACCGTCGGCAAGGCTTGCGGTTGAGCAGCCAAACGTCCAGCAGCGGCCACCAACTGACCCGCCACTTGATCCACAGCCTGTTGAGTGGCCAATACCAACAGCTTTTCTTCATTGCTGGTGGCGGATCCCCCCCCAAAGCCAGCCACAGTTACGGTGCTATCGGACTGGCTGATGTTTCCCCGACCTTCCACGACCGTCAAAATTTCCGCAGTGCTGGTGCTGACCAAGCGGACATTCAGCTGCACATTGGCATCCGCATCCACCGACTCAGCCCCCACCGCCACCGGGAACCGCCCAAACGGAGTCAAGACAGGGGCCCCTCCCCCGGAGCGGCGTACAGACACATCAAACTGCGTCACACTACCGATGATCACGGCATCTACCCCCAGGATTCGCCCCACTTGAGCGGCTGTGTTGGCATCCAATCGCCCAGATAGACCCAGGTTTTGCTCAGCCAAGATGGCTTCTAGCCGCGACCGTTCGATCACCGAGAACGTTCCATCTTTCACCAATCGATCCACCAAGACATCACTCACTCCCCGGGAGGCATTGGGAATGCTGTAGGGATTGCTGAGGCTGCTGAAATCAAAATCCAGGACAGCAATCCGAGGTCGGGATGTCGGTTGCAGTGCTTGTCCACTCTGGCTAGGAGCAGAAAGGGTACAGCGGATATCCTGTGGAAATTGCTGACAGAGAGTCGGATTGGCCGACTGAGCTACCACAGGGATCCCGCCCCACAATCCTGTGATCACAGGGATCCCGAACATCAAAACCCACCGGTTACACATAACCAAGCTCTCCAAACACAGGACAGAATTAAGGTGACCTTCCACAGCCTGACCCCAAAATAGCTTAAGGGCAGTGACAGGTATCACAAGTGTCATCTTCCGAAGTGTAAAAAATAGGCCACCCTTTCTCTGGGCAGCCCATCGTGTATTGTCTTGAGTTGACTTTGAATGTAGAACCGTTGCACCGCTTTAGTGGCTAACGGGGCATTTGCCACTCGTCAGTTTCATCAGCATGTTATTCGTATCAAAGAAGTGTTCCACCGATTCAATCTTCAGATCCTCAGTGACTTTGGCGATGCTGAGCCCCACCACTTCAATGGTTTCTCCAGTAGGCTGGTAACCTTTATAAGCCCCCTTGAATGTCCCCCAGTGTCTCCACTTAAAAACAACATTGGGAGGGCCTGCCACCACTTCAACCAGTTCCCAGTGGAAACCATCCGGGAAAGCATTATGGAAGAGGTTATAGGAGGACTCAAAGGTTTCTTCGGAGGCCCGATAATGATCGGAGTCTTCTAAAAAGAGGTTGTAGGTGCCCCGCTCTACAATGTCCTCGGCTGTATATGCCTTGCCGCCATTGGTGCTCATGCGAAACTTATCTGTGACGATAGACAGCCACTGCTGGGGATTGGTTTTGAAGGAGGCTTCCATCTCAAACACCCGCACCAGATTGTGGGCAATAGCGTTCAAGGAGCCTTCCGCATGATTGCATTGACGCTCTTGTTCGAGAAAAGTATTGGTTCGTGAGTAGTCTGGCCGTTGACCATCACGCCATTGCACACCCTCATCATGCTGAATCACGGCTTCACGATCTTGCACCCAGAGCGGTAAGTCTTGTGTTGTCGCCACAGTTGTCTCCCCCCTACATCTGCGATAGAACATCAAAAAACAGGCATTCTGTTTGCCCGCGATTGAAGTCTAGCACCCTCTATTCCCGAAGAAAATGTATGCGTAACTACAAAAATTCACCCGCAGCAGCTTCAATCCTACGGAGAAACGCCTTGAAGTTTGACGATAATGGGCCTGGATAAAATAGTTAAGAATCATTAAGGCAAAAAATAGGGCTAGGCAAGTGTTGCTCTCTCCTTGGGCAGGGATCCCCAAATTCCCCTTGCTAAATAGGTTTTTCTTTGACAGGCTCAGCAGGGCGTGAAAACCATCTAGTGTGTTAAGGGAGCCATTATCAATTTTTCATTCTGCTTGCGTGTTCTTTCAGAGTCAGCCTTTCTGTCATTGTACTTATTTTAACCGTCTTCTCGATTATCTACCCTTTGGATTGAGTATTGGACTCGATACTCGTGAAATACAATCAGGAATCCACCTTTTGAAACAGCCAGCCCCCGAAGATCTACTGGTTAAATTCGTAGGCTAGCTCAGTGATCTGACCCCGCCAGTAGGGTTTTGCCCCATCGGCCAAAATCCAGGCCACCTCCCCTTGCGTGGGCACCAGCATACCCTGCCGCCGCTCGTAGGCTGACCAACGCCCTTCCCAAGGGGTGGGGATCACCTCTCCCCCCACAGCGCGTCCACGGGCTTCCGCTCGGACGGTCTGGATCAACCCCTCAGCGTCAAAGTGAAACAGCAACCTCAAGCTCAAGTCGCCATCCCGAATGGTGGCCCAGGCGGAGCTGTCATCCACGGGATCCCACTGCACCCCCTGACTAGGCAGCAAAGCCGTTGGATACCAAGCGGTTTCTGCAAACCAGCGCATCAGTTCCCCGGCGGCAGTCTCAGTTCTGTCTTGCAGATGCACCAGCGGGATCAGGCCCAACAGCGCGGCATGGAGGATCCCTTCTCCCTGAATGTAGGCATCATGCACTCGCGCCACTACGCCCGGCAGCATGGGTATCTGAGCATCCCACAAAAATCCAGGAGGTTGTGTCGTCACCCATTGGGTGGAGGTGAAGGGTCGCCAATGGTCGCCGTTCTCGCTGAGGTTAAAGGTGCCCGTATGACGGATGTACACAGAGTGAACCAACGGTTGCCCCTCGGATAGGACGGCGCGGAAGTAGCGCTGCACAGGCGGCGGTAGCCCCTCCAGCTCTTGCGGGTCGTAGCAAGCCAGGGAGGGTGGGGCCGTTTTAAGACCTGACCGAAGCGCCTGTGTCTGTGCCTGCCAATGGGATCCGCCGTACCAAACTGCCACAAGGCCGAACAGCACAAGAGCCAGCAGAACAAAGCCAAGGATTCTGACCATGGCAAACCTTCTATAAGAAAAGGGCAAAAAACATGGGGTTAATAGCCTTCCGCCAGGATCACATGTTCACGATCACACTCTCCACAGGGCGGCGGGGCGAGGGGGGTACCTCTTCCAATGGATAGCCCAGACGCAGGAGAATCTGTGGGGATCCTGTGCCTTCCAACAGTTTTTGCACCTCTGGGCGCAAGGATTGCACCTGGAGTGGTTGGTTGAGATAAGAAGCTTGTAACCCCAGTTGCCGAGCGGTGAGCAACACCCGTTGCAACCCTTGTCCGGCTTCCAGCCACCCACGTACATCCTCCTGACCGGATCCCAACAGCGCCAAGAGAGGAGCCGACTCCGCCAGATCTTTGTCCTGGGATCCCATGCTGCGGCCCATATCCAGGGTGCGCACTACCCACTGAGCAATCGGCCCGCTCCAATTGGAAACCGCCAGCCCGTCTCCTCGCCGCCGCGGATGCATCCAGGCCGCCAGCTCCCGTCGCCACCGGGGATCCCCCCATTGCAGGACATCACTCTCGGCCACCAAGGCTGCGGCCTTTTGACGGGCCTCTGGAGTCATAAGGGGTTGCAACCAGGCTTTTTCGGCACGGGCTGCCTCGATTAGAGCGTCTATCACAAAAGGCTCAATCGGTCTGTCGGCGAACGGCTTGCGGTAAGTCTGTCGCAAGGGGATGCATTCCGCTAAGCCCGCCTCAGAGGCCGCTATTGCACCCCCAGAGATTACGGTCAAACGGGCCAACCAATCGGGATCTTCAGGATCCGGCAACAACTCCACCCTGAACTCATCGTTGTGACTGGCAACAGCAATGCGCAGGTTCATCAAGGCACAACCACAGCTCAGGGTCAGCTCGCGATCCTCAGGATCATTCACAGGCAGTGCGCGAGTACGGTCGGCAAACAGATCGATGTCTTGACCCGCCACCCGAAACCACCAGGGTTGAGTGTTGTGGCTGGAAGGAGCCAGGATTGCTTGGGCAATGAAGCGCTCGGCCAAGTCTTGGCGTTCATCCACGCTCAGCATAAATCCTCCTCAAAAGAGATAGGGACAGCAAAAACATGGGCAGATGAGGGATCCCTTCACAAAAAAGGGAAGCTGGCTCAGTCGGGGTCATCCCCTCTGACCAGACCCATGAGAACCAGGTCTTTTTATTCCGTAGATTGGACTCCTTCCTGGACGGATTTTGGGCGAAACATTCAAGAAATCCAGAACTGACCAAATGGGAGCACCAAAATCGTCCTCAAGTGGCTGTTGAGAAGTTTCAGCAAAGATTTTAAGTTCCCTCTATAGTTTCTCATGACCAAAATTGAATCTGAGGTAGATCGATAGGATTCTTCGTTTTTGCTTTAGCTATACCTTAGCTATAATGTTAAGAATTGATGATTTGACAAGATTATTTCACAATCAATTTGTTTCTTTAATCCAATTTTTCTGCTCCAGTGTTGCAGACACTAGAAGCCATACCAAGGGATCCCTTAAAGGGCAGTTCTGCAGGGTGAGGGCTACGGAGGACTGTATGGGTAGATAGGAGATAATAGGGAGAATCTGGTGTTGAGCTAAATGGCCAGGGCACACACCGCAAACTCAGTGCTAGCCTAGTAAGGCTGTATTCTCATGCACGGTCATGGCTGTTCCCAAGAAGAAAACCTCCAAATCCCGCAGCCGCAAGCGCTACGCCACCTGGACTCACAAGGCGACGTTACAGGCACAACGGGCAATGACCATCGGGCGCTCGATTTTGACTGGTCGCAACACCGGCTTCTACTACCCCGATGCCAAGACAGAGACAGAGGATGAGGAAGAATAGATTCCTCCCGTATGGAAGCCAATGATTACACTGGATGAGTGGACTAAACTAGGTTCGTCAGAAGAGTTCTTTCGCTACTGCCGTCTCGTTATCCATTGGCTTCCATGCACTCGCTGACCTCCCTCACCTACTACCAACGGTTGGGCCTGTCTCCGGGGGCATCTCCTGAGGCCATTCGGCGGGCCTATCGGCAACTGAGCAAACGCTACCATCCCGATACTTCTCCCCTAGCTCCAGAGGTGGCGATTCGACGCTTTCAAGAGCTGCAGGAAGCCTACTTAATCCTCAGCAACCCCCTACAGCGAGCCATCTACGATGCCAGTTTGCGGGCAGTGCTCTCCAATCCGGGGTCAGCCGAGAGGGATTCCCTGGAGCTGCGGATGGAAACCCGACCTCTCTCGGGCGGCGAAATCTGTGCTCTGTTGCTGATGGGATCCACCTTCTTGATGTGTTTGCTGTTGGCGGGTACCCTGGCTTGGCTGCGGGAGAGTGGGGCAGGCTGATGGATTTGTATCAAGAGTGCTTGACTGGGATTCCTGGTTTGCCTGTTTTGATGACTCCTCCTTGATCTCAATCTATCTCGATCTTGCTATGCCTTTGCCTCCTGCAACGACCCCCCTCTACAATCACCCCCTCCACGCCATCGAACGGTGGCTAGAAGATCTAGGCTGTATCCGGGATCCCAAGGATGTGGAGCAATGGTTTTGTGAACGCCCCCAGTGGAAGGCCTGTCTGCGCCTGGATGAGACCACTATTTGGGTGCGCTACACCTACCAGGATGGCAACACCAAGACTCTGTCTTTTCCCTATTCTCTTAGCCGTGGGGATGTGGAACAGGCGATTTTCGAGGATTAGCCATGCGCATTCTACAACTGCCCGTCCTGCGCGATAACTACGTGTATCTGCTGCACGATCCCGATACGGCAACAGCAGCAGTGGTGGATCCAGCTGTGGCTGAACCGGTACTCGAAAAACTGGCGGAGCTACAGGCCGATTTGGTGGCCATTTTTAATACCCATCACCATCACGACCATGTGGGCGGTAATCAGCCGTTGTTGGCCCGCTACCCCTATGCGGCGGTTTATGCCAGTGGGGTGGATCGGGGGCGGATCCCAGGCCAGACAGTGGAGTTGGCGGCGGGGCAAATGGTTCAGTTCAACCGCCACACGGCCCAGGTGTTGTTTGTGCCGGGACATACCCGTGGCCACATTGCCTACTACTTTCCCGAAAGTGGCGATCTATTCTGTGGAGATACCCTGTTTGCAGGAGGGTGTGGGCGGCTGTTTGAGGGAACCCCGCAACAAATGCTGGGATCCCTGGATCAATTGCGCCAACTGCCAGAACCCACAAGGGTGTGGTGTGCCCATGAATACACCCTGAACAATCTCAAATTTGCCCTGACGGTGGATGGAGACAACCCTGACCTGCAAGCTCGCTACCGGGCGGTGGAAACCCTACGCCAAGTGGGCTCCCCGACTGTACCCAGCACCATCGGCGAAGAACGACGAACCAATCCTTTTTTACGTTGGGATCAGCCTGCTTTGCAAGCAGCTGCTGGAAGCCAGGAGCCGGATCGGGTCTTAGCTCGCATTCGCAGTATGAAGGATCACTTCTAAAACTGATTTAAGTTGATCCCGGCTTCACGGGCCATGGCCCCGATACCCTTGGCTTTCAGGGTCTTGAGGGCTTTGGTGGAGAGGCGCAGGCGCACAAAGCGGTTACCTTCTTCCCACCAGATGCGTTTCCACTGCAAATTAACCTCTTGCAGGCGCTTGGTGCGTCGGTGAGAGTGGGAGATGGAGAAAGCGTTGTTCCGCTTCTTATCAGTCAGTTGGCAGCGACGCGCCATGGGCTTGGGGTGAACTCAGCTTTGCTATCTTAAGGTATCTTTTTGCCTAGCAGCAAGCTGAAGTTGACTTTGCAGCTGAGCCAACTCGGCTTTGAGCTGATCAAAGGTTTGCTGACAATGATTAACACTTTTCAGAGGTAATTCCTCATTCTTGGCAATGCAAGTCACTTGGATGGAGCCATCCGCACTCTGGCGGGTTCGATCCATCAGTACCTCCACGGTCACCAACTTGGTGTAGGGATTTCTTCCCGGTGGCTCACCGGCCACCCAGTAGTCGGGACTATTGTGGAGGACATTGAGCTGGCAGCGCTCCAGAATGGCGCGGATCGACTCGCTCAACTGTTCGGCTGAGCCTACAAGTTGGGTCACGCAAGAGTATCGAGCCATAAGAGAAGCAAGTCACCAAGGCCATCCTACCACCAACTTTTCGGATCCTGGCATGACCTGCTGTTAGCAAGAGTTGGCAGAACAATATTGCGCTCAAAGGTAACCCACGTCCGCCCTGCCAGCCCTTCCGGGTATCGTCTAACTAGGCTACAACGTAGGCAACGCCTTCCCCAAGTTCCCACATGCTCCGCACTTAGGAGACGGGTTATGTCTATGGTTTTGTCTCTAGGTCGTTCACTTCCCCTACCCCTACTGGGAGCCCTGACGGTGGGGTGGATGGTGGCTGCTCCCAGTCAGGCGCAACCCTTTCAAGCTGGGGATCTGGATGGGGATGGCCGCTTAACTGTGCAGGATCTGAACCTGTTGGGATCCTATTTGCGCGGCGAACGGGGCTTGACGGACGACCAGATCCGGGCTGCGGATGTCAATCAAGATGGCCGCATCACAGAAGCCGATTGGCAGGTGTTGCAGCAGCGCATTCAGGTGGCCACGAATGCTCGTACAGGTCAAGTGCAATTGGACTCTGCCTATTCTGGTCAGGTGGTGGATCGGCTGACGGGACAACCCTTGGCCGGTGTCGAGGTCGCCATTCCCGGCGCTGGCATTTCGGTGCGAACGGATGCGCAGGGACGTTTCCGGTTGCCGGGTGCAGTACCTGCTGAAGAAATTCTGGTGGCCCGCTTAGAAAATTACTTGCCCTACTCCCAAAGTACCGGCAGCGGCCAGGCCAGTGGGGATCAACCTTTGCAAGTGCAGTTGGAGCGCTGGGATCCGAACACCACTTTTGTCTTGGAGGCCAATGTCATTCGGCTTGGAGACAACCAATATTCACCGGAATCTGCCGCTGCCGGACAATTCTTGGCCCCAGCCAAAGGGGTGGAGCTGACCCGTTCTTTCACGCTACAGCACATGCCCCCACGCCCGCCGATCCTACGGATTGGATCCTTGATCGGGCTGGATACTGCCGAAGCCTATCGAGCGGGTCAATCGCGGATCCCGAGCGCCGATATGTCGCCCATGCAGGTGATTCTAAACGGAGTAGAGGTGGCTCAAATTCGCTTAGGCGGCGATAACCTAAGGATCCCCTTGCCTCTCAACCACCTGCGCCTCGGACTGAACACAGTTACTCTACGCACTGGCAAGACGGTGGTTCAACCCAGTATGGTCAGCCGCAGTCCACAGGGGCGGATAAGTATCCCTCTGCTAGGGGGATCCCTGCAAATCTCTGTACCCGTAGGGAGTAGCGCAGGTGGGAGGTCAGGCGGAGCTTGGGTGGATTATGACGATGTGCAGTTGGCCAATGTGACGATTGAGATTCCCAACTGAGGGTTCAGAAGCAATCTGGTCATAACCAACCCCAAAAGATAGGGATCCCTAGATATGTAGGGATCCCTGGCTCAACTTTCAGGAATGAGGCTTATTTTACAATCAACTGACGCGAGCGAGTATAGAAATACTCCAGACTAATCTCGCTCAACATAGAGAAAGAGAACCGCCATGCTGACAGCAGGCAACAACCAGCAGACAATCGGAATGAAAATCCAAGGGAGGTAGGCGGCAGCGTAAGAACCAGTCATGAAAAGTGCTCCTGTAGAGTATTCGAACAACAAACCCTTAAATCATCTCTGTCAATTGCTGTTAATTGACCAAGCCACGGAAGATGGCGTTGATACCCGCAAAGTTCTCCAGCAGGAAGTAGGCTGCAAAAACTCCGCCCATACCCCCCAAGAAGAATCCTGCTGTCAAATCTCCCCAGCCCCGCGCTGTGGCCAGAGGTTCAGCTCCTGGAGTTTCCGGTTTGTTGCCAAAGCTCACGCTGCCGTAGGCTGACATACAGGCGGTACCCAACAGCACGATCACCATGGCGGTCACCAATCCACCCAAATTGGCGGCCTCAGGGTAGTCACGTAACGGGCCAACCACAATTTCCGGGCCAACCAAGAAGTAGCCGTGGGCCAAACCAATCTCCAATCCCCGCAACAGCGGCGACAGTCCAGGGCGGTTGATGGGGAGGTTGTTGATGAACAGACGGGTAACGGGAGAATCACTAATGGGCGTAGAAAGATGCCCCTCGCAGGGATCGTCGTTAAAGGTGCGAATGTAATCCATGTCCGAAGGTCCTGCCTGGAATTTTGGGATTCATTCTACGGGGCTTAAGTTGCGCTCTCGGCAGCGATCACCCGGATCGTTAGAAAAGTTCATGCTCCCTTAACACAGATCCAGAATCAACCCAAATGGACTCCCTCACCTAAAGTTGGGATCCCATGCCTGAGAAACGTCGAAGCAACAGCGAGGGAACCCATTTTTGAATAGCAAAAGCAGGCCCAACTGAGATCAGCTAGGCCAAATGGATTGTAAAGTTACGGCAAAACGGAAAATCTGACCAAAAACCCTAGCCTCACAGGCTTGAGCCTAGACCCACATAGGAGCCGTAGAAGAAAAGCCCAACCACTGTTATCACACCCAAACCAGCGATTACCGCCACTATCCACAAAGGGATCCTTGCCTGACTGGTCATACCGATTACCCTCCAAAAAACAGAATCAACACAACAAAATCAACACAGATGAAACGTACAGGGAGAACCTAGAGCTAAGTACGACTGGGTACGCTACAGTCAATCCCCTAAAGAGCTCGAGGCGGACACCAATTGCACGCCACTTTTTCCCCGCTCAAGGCCGAGATTCAGTTCAAGCCTCAATTGGGTTCAATTGAGAAAGTAGCTAGAGAACAACAGCCCAACCACAAACACCAACAGCAGCCCCAAATACAGGGAAGTGCGGTTCAGTTCAACCGGTTGGGAATTGGGATTTCTTTCGGGTTGGTCAGCCATTGGGTTCACCGTTGAATAAACTGCATTGCAGCGATGGCACCCAAGAAGAAAACCGTTGGGATCGCCAAGGTATGCACCGCCAGCCAGCGGACGGTGAAAACAGGGTAAAAGACGGGTTCGTCAGAGTTAACTGCCATAGTCGGAATCCTGTCCTAGCAACAAAAGAAAACAAAATAGATTTACAAATTGAAACATCAAGTTGCGTAGACTGGCTGAGGCCAGTTCCTATGGCCCCAGCTTCTCTAGCTGGTCTAGAGCCTGAAAACGGTCGCTCACAATCGGCAACTCTTGCCGCTCTGCCGTGAAATACTCATTGGGGCGGGGAGTGCCGAAAACATCATAGGCCAAGCCGGTGCTCACAAACAGCCAGCCCGCCAAAAATAAAGCAGGAATGGTGAGAGCATGGATAACCCAGTAACGGACACTGGTGATGATATCGACGAAGGGCCGCTCTCCGGTGCTGCCAGACATGAACTTCCTCCCTTAGGTACTGCAGTAATGATAAAAGTGCGTTCTGAATATACACAATGATAAGGATCCTGATGCACAACTACAAGTTGCAAGAAGATTTCTCAGGAGATTTGGTCGCCAAACTGGATCCCGCCTCAGATAAGTAAAATTTCCTAATCATTGTTGGGCCTAACTGAGTACAGCCCTTTAGTGCTCCGCAGTCGCGTGTTGCGTAGCATTAGCGTTGCGTAGCAACAATGCCTACGGCAGGCTGCGCCACCCCAAAAGTGAACGTGGGTTTGCGACAATAACAGTTGTGTCCTTACCCTATTTTGAAAGCGCTAGAGTGCTCCGCACCGCTGTTGCGAAGGGGATTCCCCCGTGCTAAGTGACTAACGGTCACGCTAGCGTGCCCTTGGCCCAAAGGGCTGTAAGGATCCCTAAAATGACCCTTGACTGTCAAACCCTATCCTACTTGGATTCAATTTTGGATTCGTTCAAGTATGAAACTCCTGTAACGACTTGACCTGCAGGGATCCCGATTGCAGAGCACGAATGGCAGCGGCAGTGGCTCTGGCCCCAGCTAGGGTGGTAACAAGGGGAATTTTGTAGGTGAGGGCAGTGCGGCGAATTTTGTGGCCATCCTGCTGGGCTTCAATGCCAGAGGGGGTATTGATGATCAGTTGGATCTGGCGGTTTTTGATGGCATCAATCACATGGGGACGGCCTTCATGCAGCTTGAGGATTTTTTCCACTGGGATCCCGTGCTCGGTCAATACCGCATGGGTCCCTTCCGTCGCCACCAAGCGAAAGCCCATCTCTGCAAACTCCCGAGCCACCGGAATCACCGCCTGTTTGTCCCGGTCGCTGACACTGATAAACACCGTTCCCTCTAAGGGTAGATTCTGTCCGGCAGCAATTTGCGCCTTGGCAAAGGCCCGACCAAAGTCGGTATCGATGCCCATCACCTCGCCCGTGGAGCGCATTTCCGGCCCCAAGAGCGTATCGGTGCCCGGGAACTTGTTAAAGGGCAAGACCGCTTCTTTCACGGCAATGTGAGGGGGGATCACCTCCTGGGTAAAGCCCAGTTCTGCCAGGGTTTTGCCGCTCATCACCTGGGCCGCATAGTCTGCTAGCGGGTGGCCGATGGCCTTGCTGACAAAGGGTACCGTCCGGGAAGCGCGCGGGTTGGCCTCTAGAATGTACACCTGGTCTTTTTGCACGGCATATTGCACGTTGATCAGCCCCACCACCTTGAGAGCCTGAGCCAATTTCACCGTCCACTCCCGAATCACCTGCAAGACCCCTGGGGTGAGGGTACGGCTGGGCAGCACACAAGCGGAATCGCCGGAGTGGATCCCGGCCTGTTCGATGTGCTCCATAATGCCGCCAATGGTAACAGCCCCCGTCCGGTCGGCAATGGCATCCACATCCACTTCCACCGCATCCTCCAAAAATTGATCCACCAGCACGGGCCGCTCGGGATCCACGGCCACCGCCAGCTGCATGTAGCGCTTCAGGTCTTGGTCAGAATAAACGATCTCCATGGCCCGTCCCCCCAACACATAGCTGGGTCGCACCACCACTGGGTAGCCAATGCGCCGGGCGATCTGGAGGCTCTCTTCCACACTGCGGGCAATGCCATTAGCAGGCTGTTGGATGTCCAATTCCCGCAGAATGTGCTTGAAGCGTTCCCGATCCTCGGCAATATCAATTGAGTCGGGGGGGGTGCCCCAAATGGGTGCCTGGGAAGCCGCCAGGGCTTGCGCCAGTTTCAAGGGGGTTTGGCCGCCAAATTGCACGATCAAACCCACCGGCTGCTCGGCATCCACCAAATTCATCACATCTTCGTGGGTGAGCGGCTCAAAATACAGGCGATCGGAGGTGTCGTAGTCGGTGGAAACGGTTTCTGGATTGGAATTGACCATGATCGCCTCATAGCCCAAGCGGCTAAGGGCAAAAGCAGCATGGCAGCAACAGTAGTCAAATTCAATCCCCTGACCAATGCGGTTGGGGCCACCCCCCAAGATCATCACCTTGTCCTTTTGGGAAGGAAAGATCTCCGACTCGCTTTCGTAGGTGGAGTATTGGTAGGGGGTACTGGCTTCAAATTCGGCAGCACAGGTATCCACAGTCTTGTAGGTGGGGATGACCCCCAGTGCTTTGCGGTAGCTGCGCACCTGGCTTTCCGAGGATCCCGTCAAGTAGGCGATTTGCCGATCGCTGAAGCCCAGTTGTTTGAGGTGCAGGAGGTCTGGGGCTGTCAGGGATCCCAGTTCCCGTCCCTTGAGGGCCTGTTCCACCTCCACCAACTCTTGCAACTTGTCAATAAACCAGGGATCCATCTGGGTGAGCTTGACAATTTCTTCAGCTGTAAAGCCCATCAACAAGGCAGTGCGAATGGTGAGTAGGCGAAAGGGATTGGGGATGCGCAGATTGGCGCGAACCTCTTCTGGGGAAGGAAAGGTTTCCGGTTTGTCGGTACCAAAACCCGGTCGGTCAATTTCCAGGGAGCGTAGGGCTTTCTGGACGGATTCTTGGAAGGTACGGCCAATGGCCATTACTTCCCCCACTGATTTCATTTGGGTAGTCAGAACTGGCTCTGAACCGGGGAATTTCTCAAAGGCAAAGCGGGGCACCTTGGTAACCACATAGTCGATGGTGGGTTCAAAGCTGGCGGGGGTTTTGCGGGTGATGTCGTTGGGGATCTCCGGTAGGGTGTAGCCAACGGCGAGTTTGGCGGCCATTTTGGCGATCGGGAAACCCGTGGCTTTGCTGGCCAGCGCCGAGGAGCGGGAAACCCGTGGGTTCATTTCGATCACCCGAACTTCCCCATTGACGGGGTTGACGGCAAATTGCACATTGGAGCCGCCTGTTTCCACCCCAATCTCACGGATGATGGCGATGGCATAATCCCGTAGGCGCTGGTATTCTTTGTCGGTCAGGGTTTGGGCCGGGGCCACAGTGATCGAGTCGCCCGTGTGCACCCCCATCGGGTCGATGTTTTCAATCGAGCAGATGATCACCACGTTATCCGCCAGATCCCGCATCACCTCCAGCTCAAACTCTTTCCAACCAATTACCGACTCTTCCACCAAAATTTGCGAAACCGGGCTGGCATCCAACCCGGCAGTGCAGATCTCTTCAAATTCCTCTTGGTTGTAGGCCACTCCACCCCCTGTTCCCCCCAAGGTATAGGCGGGGCGAATAATCAGGGGATAGCCGATCTCTTGGGCAATCTGTTTGGCTTCTTCCAGGGTATGGGCCAAGCCAGACTTGGGCACCGCCAGGCCAATCCGCTGCATCGCCTGCTTAAACAAATCCCGGTCTTCCGCTTTTTCAATCGCTTCCTGTTTGGCCCCGATCAGCTCCACCCCATACTTCTCCAGGATCCCCATCTGGGCCAGTTTCACCGCCACATTCAAAGCCGTTTGCCCACCCATGGTGGGGAGCAAAGCATCGGGGCGTTCTCGTTCGATAATTTTCGCCACAAATTCTGGGGTGACCGGCTCAATATAGGTGCGATCCGCCATGCTCGGATCCGTCATGATCGTGGCCGGGTTGGAATTGACCAGGATCACCTCATAGCCTTCTTCCCGTAGGGCTTTGCAGGCTTGGGTGCCGGAATAGTCGAACTCACAGGCTTGACCAATCACAATCGGCCCAGCTCCGATCAGCAAGATCTTTTGAATATCGGTACGACGCGGCATGAGGGATCCTATGGATTGTAGAGTTCAGCATCAGGGTCAGCATCTCATTGTAGAGGGCGCTTGCCGGCTCAGGCTGCTCACAGGGATCCCTCCTCACAGGGATCCCGAAGAGGCTCGCCTCTATATCAGTGTGGTCACGCTTGGTGAACTCCGCCGAGGCATTGAACGCATTCGCCATCGTGGTGATCATCGGCAAGCCGACCTTCTGGAGGCTTGGCTGCAAGTTATTTTGGATGACTATGCCGATCACATTCTGGATTTCACCGTCACCGAAGCTCAGGTATGGGGACGCCTGCGCGTACCTCACCCTCAAAACGCCATCGACAAACAGCTAGCCGCTACAGCTCTGGTTTACGGACTCACTCTGGTCACTCGCAATGTCAACGACTTTGTCGGGACAGGGGTGCCTTTAATCAACCCATTTGAACCGTTTCACAACAAACCGCGGTAGCGGATAAAGATTAGAATGGCTGCCCAAGAACCTAAGGCCACCTTGGTCGCCACCAAGATATTGAGAATCGGGATCCAGCCGCCGCTGATTAGCGCCCCCAACTCACCCGTGGGCAATTGCCAACCGGCCAAAAAGAGAATCGCCACAGCGATAAACGCCACCACCGACAGCTTCTCCCACATCGCGGCCCGCCACTGGGCATAGATCTCCTCCATCCACGTCGAAGAGGCGGTGATTGCAATCAGTCCAATCGCCGTTCCCCCCGCCACTCCCGCCGCAAAGCCACCGCCTGGAGTGAGGTGCCCGCGAATCGCCAGCTCAACCGCAATCAAAGCGGAAATGGTCGCCCCCACGCGCGCCAACACAATCGAGGGAATATCGCTAAACTGGGCCACACTCGCCGTCGGCTGTTCATCCGCCAGCAGGTATTTCGCGCCCAAAATCGCCGTCGAAAACACGACCACTTCAAAGACCGTATCGTAAAGACGATTGCGCAAAATTAAGCCCGTCACCGCATTGGGTACACCACTTTCCGTTGCCAGCACCTGCACCGCCTCAACCGTCGGGAAAACAGCCCCTGTAGAGGTTCCGCTGGCGCGGACGGCGATGATCAGCCACAACGCCACCAGTAACGTCGCCACGCCGTAGAGCCATTTCATGCCGCCATCACCTCAGAGAGAATGGCTTGCTGCGCCAAGATCACCTGTAGGCGGGGCACACGCGTCATCAGGCGATAGTCAGCCGCGCCATCGATTGGCTCAAGGGCAATAGTGTGCACCTCGCGATTCTGCAGTGCCGCCACCAACGCTTCAGGACTGGTATAGGCTGCCAACTCTAAGCGCATATGCTGCGGCTGCAACCCCTGGCGCACCTGCTGCAACAACTGCCGCGCTGCCGGCGTACTGGCATCCAGCACCGGACTGCCTTCAAGTACCCCCAGCCGCATACTCAAGGACGAACGCACCGCAATCGCATAGAGGGTAATCGACAGCATCGTGCCCACCAGCGCCTCCGTGAGCGCCACATCCGCCGCCCCAAACAAGGCATAGATCAAGGCTGCAATGGCTCCCAGGATCCCTCGCATCACCAACGCATGATAAGGATTCACCTGGGTGACCACCAAGCTCGCCGTCAGGGGCAGCAGCAACACAATCACCAGCAACACCGTCTCTTCCATATTGCTCCGCAACGCGAACGCGAACGTGCCTCCTACAACGACTTGCGCTGCGAGCAAAAGGCCAGCACATAGCCCAAGATTGTGTTCCAAATTGCCAACGAAATCAGCGCCAACACCAACAGGGGCCACTCCCGCGGGATCCGCAGCAACAGCCCGATCATGATGCTCATCGAGCCCAAGGTATCCGATACCGAAAGGCTGTGCAGCTTAAACAAAATCGAGCGATCCCCAATCAGGGGTGCCGTTCCCCACAGCCAAAACAGCACCCCAACAGCGAAGAAAAGAGAGCTCAACCCCTCGACCAGTCCTTCCATACCATCCCCTAGAGCATTTCCAGCCGCTTAATCACATGGGCCAACAGCATCAGGGCCGCATTGCCCACCGACAAAATCAAAACCCCGACGATGCCGATCATCCAATCGTCCCGCAGCACCGACACCACCAAAATCAGGATTGCCGTCTTCGTCGCCAAACTGGCAAACGCTAACATTGTCTGCCAAATATCTTCCTTCAGCCAGGCAGCATACAGCGGCAAGCACAGCGTCAAGGTCAACAGAAACAGCAGTAGATTCACACCTCCTCCCGTGGCTTCACCACATGCACCTCATAAGTGCCTTGGGCATCGCAATTGAGCACAATCGTCTTGGGCGTGAAGGTAATCAAAAAGATATCGAGAAACACCAACCCCGCCGAACGATTGGGGAGTGCTTGTTTGTGAACAACCGCCTCAACCGTATGGGGCTTGAGGATCATCTCAAAGGCTTCCCGGTAGGCCTGCGGAATGGCGAGAACAATTTCCTGGAGCACCCGCCCCCAATCGCGCCATTGCACCGGGGCTGAGGGCTGACGCGGCAGTAGCAACGTGACAGCTACACCGATGGCAATATTGGCCCAGCTCAGATCGCCGGTCAGCAAAAACCAAATCAACAGCCGCAGGCCAATTTCCAATACACCCAACTTAGGGTAGCGCGACATGATTCACCCCAGCGAACAGGACTAACATCAGCACCAACACCAGACTCAAAACCCCAATTACCGCCTCTACCCCCTCATCCAAACGCCACTGCGGCTGGGGAACCCGCTCCCAGAACCAGCCTAAGAGGATCCCCAGACTCAGGCTGAGCAGCGCCTTGAGGAGGCTGTCAGCACTATAGGCCGCCGGTAACCAGCCCCAGAGTAAGCCCCCACCCCAAATCAGCAGGGCTACCTTGTCTTGCCAGCCTGCTTTACCAGTGATTCCCATCGTCTCCTGGGGAGATGGTGCCAGCAGCACCCGTACTCCCACACAGGTTGTCCCAATCGTCACCAGGGTGAGCAGCCACTCGTGCCAAGGAGTTAGCCCAGACAAGCTCAGGGCTTTTGCCCCATAACCCAAACCACCCGGCACCCCGGCAAGTGAGGCCGCCCCCAGAATCAACATGGGCCAGCGCCAGCGATTTTCTACTGCTGCCCCAATAAACAGCAAGGGTTTTGCCAGTCCGTGGGCAAGGCCATACAAACCCGCCCACTGGGGCGCCGCAATCACGAACCCCATCTGCGAGACCGAGCTCCACGCCAAGAGCCGCTGTGGGGTTTTGGACATCAAGGCAAAGGCAATCCCAAAAACGGCTGAGCCTGCGCTCAGATAGGGCAACCACTGCGCCAAGACCGGCGAGGCTTCACTGCAGCGGGCCATGGCCATGGCTCCCGCTTTGGTGGTAAAGCCGCTGAGCACCGCGACGATCACACGATCCCCGCTGATATAGGTGAGGGGCAGCCACAGGCCCGCGACAAAGATCGCCCCCTTCGCCAAAAGGCCGAGGGTAATGAGCGCCAGAGCCGTCGGTGTGGCGGCAGCCAAGCCGCTCATGGCAAAGGATCCCGTGCGCACATAGACCAGCACCGTCCCCATCAAGTAGAAGAGCATGGCAACATTGCTCATAAACAGGTAGCGCAGCCCCACCCAGAGCTGACGATCCCCTACCCTTGGTTGGTGCTCAGCCCGCCGCCCATAGGTCAAGAGCAAAAATACCCCCACACTGAGCACTTCAAGGGCCACGTAAACGCTGATTAAATCGGCGCTGATGATCACAGCGTTGGCACTGCCGTGGACAATCAACAACTGCATGGCCAGAAAGCGACTGCCCACAAACCGCTGATCCAGATACAACGCCACCACCAGCGTCACCAGGCCATGGGCCAAGAGCATTGAGGCCACGTTGGCATCGATCCGCAGCGTTACCCCGAAGTGATCCAGCAGCTTAAGCTCCACTGGCAGAGCAGTTGCAGCGGGTAAGCCCCCGTGCTGCACGGCATAGACCACCGTCAGCGCAGCCATAGCGATTGCACTGGGGCGCGTTAAAGCTGGCACCAAGTAGGTGGCGAAGGCCAACAAAAAGGGCAGTGCCACCCATACCAGTGTGAGCTCAATCATCGGCGTTCGCGTCAGCAGCGATCGCCTGCTCGATACTCTCGACTTCCAGGGTGGGGTGGTTGCGGGCCAGCTTCATTACCCCCACCAACATCAAGGCTTGCACCGACAGACCAATCACAATGGCCGTCAGGATCACCCCCTGAGGCACCGGATCGGCATAGGCCAGCTCACGCCAGGGCTTGTAGATAGGTGTGAACACACCGCGCCGCGCCGCCCAAATCACAAAGAAGGCAATCACACCCGTACTCATCACATCCATAGCGATGATCTTCATAATCAGGTTGCGCTTGATCACGACTCCCAAAAAGCCAAGGATGATCGTGATGATGATGGCCGCATTCGACATTCGCACCTCACTCACTGTGTCTGAGCATGATCCAGTCCATTTAGTTCAGTATCCAGCCTCCTCGGTCACAGCAGCTAGATTGGCAACCGCGACTTTCGAAGCGGCCACTTCAGCTGTGGCCATGCAGCGCAGGTTGGGTTTCCAAACATTCTCTGAGGCGGCGCTGAAAAACCGATGGAAGCCCTCAGCGGCAGGGCCAAGGCCTTAGGATGGAGGTTATTGGGGATCCCGTCTGTCATGTTGCCGGTTGCCGAAGCTGAAGCCCTAATTTTGCAAGCGGTTCAGCCGTTGGGTACGGAGTGGGTGGAGCTGGGATCCGCCCAAGGGCGTATTCTCAGTCAGACCTTATGTAGCCCGCAAGATTTTCCCGCTCAGCCCACCTCCAGCATGGATGGCTATGGGGTGCGCTTTGCCGATGTGCAACAGGGGATCCCTTGTGATCTACAGGTGAGTGAGACAATTCCCGCCGGGAGAGCACCCGCAACGGAGCTGCAACCCGGGCAGGCGGTGCGCCTCTACACAGGTTCGGTCTTGCCCGTCGGGGCCGATACGGTGGTGATGCAGGAATACACCCAGCGGCTATCAGAAGCACAAGTTCGGATTCTCAAGGAGCCACAGCAGGGTGAATTTGTTCGGCCCCAGGGGAGTTTTGCCCAGCAAGGGGATCCGCTCCTAGAAAGAGGGCAACGGCTGGAAGGGGCGGAACTGGCGGTCTTGGCAGCCCTCCGGCAAGCGGTGGTGCCGGTGTTTCGTCAACCGAGGGTGGCTATCCTCTCAACTGGGGATGAGTTAGTGCCGATCCAACAGGTACCGGGGCCGGGGCAAATCGTCGATTCCAACCAATACGGCTTAGCGGCTTTGGTGCAGACAGCGGGAGGGATCCCCGTGAAACTGGGCATTGTGCCTGATCACCCCCAGGTTTTGCGGGAGACCATGCAGCAGGCACTCGGGGCTGCCGATGTGGTGATTTCCTCCGGGGGCGTGTCGGTGGGGGATTTTGACTACGTAGAACAGTTGCTAGAAGACCTCGGGGGAGCCATTTTTATTCGCAGCGTGGCCATCAAACCCGGCAAACCGCTGACGGTGGCCCGGTTTTCAAATCTGCACGGCCCTGACAAGTTGTACTTTGGCCTGCCGGGTAACCCTGTCTCTGCCTTGGTTACCTTTTGGCGCTTTTTGCACCCCGCCCTCAGAAAAATAGGGGGATCCCTGCCACCTTATTTAGAGGTTATTTCAGCTACCAGCCTTAAAGATCTTCATGCCGATGGCAAGCGCGAACATTATCTCTGGGGTAGATTGCACCTTAAGTCGGATCAGGCCCAGTTTCAGCCCGCTAACAGTCACAATTCTGGTAACTTAATGAACCTGACCGGATGCAATGGCTTGGCGGTGCTACCCATAGGCACAACTCAAATCCCTGCCGGGTCGCCAGTTCAGGTGTTACGGCTGCCGTGAAAGAGACTGCAAATGCTTACTTTGTATTAGGACTATGTTGGAGTTGGCTATCATTGAGTTAAGACTGTACCCGATCGTTTAGCCTGACTCACCGACTCTTCACTATGCCCACCACCACTGCCACTCGCTCCCCCCGCACCCAAAAAAGCGGCACTAGCAGCAAGAAAAGCGAGCCTATCAAACCCTCCGTGCTGGCCGCCCGCGAACCCTTCTTGGGGCTGTTGCGAGATCTGGCACGGGCCTATCAAGCCTTTGAAAATTATTCTGGAGTGCATATTCGGCAAATGGGGCTAACCTCTCCACAGTTTGATGTGTTGGTTACCCTCGGCAACACTCCCGGCATGACCATGAACGTTTTGGCCAAGAAAACCTTGGTTACCAAAGGTACCCTGACGGGCATTGTGGATCGCCTCGAGCAAAAGGGCTTGGTGCGCCGCGAAGTACCCCCCGAGAATCGCCGCTGCTTCAAGATCGTGCTAACAGAGGCAGGCGAAAAACTGTTTGAGGACATTTTCCCCGTCCACATTGCCTATTTGAAAGAGCGCTTCCAAAAGTTGGATCCCTCGGAGATTGCCCAGATCCAAACCGCCCTGCAACGGTTGCACTCTGTTTTTTGAGTTTTCAAGGATTTTGGAGGGGGGTGCACCTATATATCAGGGTTAAACCCTCCCTGCTGCGGTTGCAGATGACGCAGCCAAGCGCTGACGTTGACCCGAATCCGTTGTCCAACCTGCAATAGGCGGTGTAGGTTATCGGCAGAAATATCCTGACACTCTTCCTGCGGCCAAGCGGGACAGCGGGGGCTGATCTGGCGTTCTAATCCAGTTAAGTAGAGTTCCTGCAACCGATCAATAGCAATCGGTAGGCGTAGATCTGCTGCCAGTTGCAGCCACTCCTCCAGATTGTAAAGGTGCTCGCTAAAGGTTTCGGGGTCAAAGGCGTGGGCCAAATGCCACATTCCCCGATGGAGGAGCCGATCCAGGGCATGGGCTGCTTCTTCTCGCCGCAACTGGCATCCCAGTTGCTCTGCTTCCTGGGCAATAGCCCGCAGTTCCATCAAGTGATCCCGTTTGCCCTCTTCCATTTCCATCGCCCGCAAACTGGCCAGAAGGCGTTGGTTAAGGGTGATCTGGGCTGCTGCCAACAACTCCTCCGGGATCGGCAGGCCATCGGCACGGAAAGCCATCAAGACTCCATAGTTGTCTAGATAGGTTTGGCGATAAAGCTGGGCCAGGCGGGTCAGGGTATCCTGGGTAAGCCAGCGCATCATCTGCTGCCGATCTTCATCGGTCAGGGTATTGAGATCAAACGTTTCTGGCCCAAACAACTCTTGCAGTAACAAAATCAACTGCACCCGACTCTGGGATCCCGACAGCAAACGGGTTTTTAACTGTTCATAGGCGCGCCGACCGGCAAAGGACTTTACGCCACACTGAAAGTCCCAGCCGCCAATATGGAGCACGGCATAGATCAGATCATGTTCCTCCCGCGTGGTGGGATAGGTGAGCTTGACCCGCCCAATGGTTAGGGTCGATGCCCCCAGTTGCAGCCGCTCCCGATCCACTTGCTCCAGCACATAACCATGGGATCCGCTTTGTCGATGCGGGATCCCGTTGAAGATGGAAGCCATAGCCTGCTGAGCCACCAGCCGATGGGGGCTGATCAAGCTGGGGCGAACCAAGGCCCAATACACCCCCTCCCCATTTTTATAGGTGTCGACGTTGCTGGGGGCTTTGCTCAAGCGATGTAAAAACTCCTCTTCTAGGTTCAACTGGCTCACTTCAGCAGCCAACTGAATGGCCCGGGCTGCATAGCGCAGGATCTGTACCCCCTCCGGTCGGGAAAGCTCCTCAAAAAACCAGCCACAACTGGTAAACATCAACTGGCTGTAGCGCTGCATCTCCAAAAGGCGCAACACTGCCACTTGATCTTCAGCACTGAGGCGGTGGCTTTGGTGTTCTCGCAAAAAGGCATCACAGCGTTCCCGCTCTAGAATTACCTCAATGTAGCGATCCCGCGCCAACCAGGGATCCCGGAGATAAGCTTTGGCCTCCATCTCGTAGATTTCCGCCAGCTGATCCCGTAACCAATTGAGGGATTCCCGCAGCGGTTGCCGCCAGCGCTGATGCCACCCTCCACCCCCCCCACAACCGCAGTCTCTGGACCAGCGCCCCACGCCATGGGCACAGCTCCAAGCCGTTACGGGTTTGAGTTGCACTTCCCAAGTAGGCGGATGTTGGCTAAGGAAGTGACTGTAGTTCCCCACTTGCCAACCCCGTCGCGGAAATTCTTCACAAAAGGCATAGGCCAGTGTGCGTTCTACGCCCCGCTTGTGATGCCCAAAAGTTTCGCCATCGGTGGCACAGTTGAGCAGCAGAGCTTCCTGCAGCAAGTTGCCTTCTTTGGCTGGGCGCAGAGCCGAATGAAAGCGTTCTGCCAGGTGATAGCTGCTGTAGACCATATCCCCGAAGCCGAGATCCCGGGAAATGGGGCCATCGAAGAAGAAAATATCCAGATAACCATCGCGGTCAGGCGTAAAGCAACGGTAGGGCCGCCGCGGATCAATCTGGTTTTGACTGACATCGATCCATTCGCTTTGCCCCAAAGGACGAATCCGCTGGGCTTGACTAGGGGCCAAAATCACAAAGCGGATCCCACACTCCACCAAGGCAACCACTGTCGCTGCATCAATGGCGGTTTCCGCCAGCCACATACCCTGCGGATAACGCCCAAATCGGTGTTGAAAGTCGGCAATGCCCCAGCGGATCTGGGTGTACTTGTCTCGCTCATTGGCCAGGGGCAGGATGATGTGGTTGTACACCTGGGCAATCGCATTACCGTGGCCGTTGAGTCGCTCCGCACTCAGCCGATCCGCTGCCAGAATGCGCTGGTAAACTTCCATATCCTGCTGTTCCAGCCAGGAGAGGAGGGTAGGGCCAAAGTTAAAACTGAGATATTCATAGTTGTTAACAATGCGTACCACTTGCCCCTGATCATCGAGGATGCGGGCAAAGGCATTGGGACGATAGCACTCTGCCAGAATGCGCTCATTCCAGTCGTGAAAAGGGCTAGCGCTGGGCTGCCGTTGAATGCGGTTGAGGCTGGGATCCTCTCGGGGAGGCTGATAGAAGTGCCCATGCAAGATGACATAGGGCGCGGTCACCATTGCCCGAACTTTGACAGGAGGAGCGGCGTCAGGTTGGGAAGAAGGGGGAGGGTCTTGCCCTGAGTGTGCCGCTGGCTTAGCGGAAGGGTGAGAGCCACTCGGCATCATTGTTAACCTAAGTTCATATCCATACGTTACAGCGATCCCCGATCTGCGGCGGCGAATGTAAAGGATTTAGTCAGAATATTTGACGGCGAACAAACATCCGTCAGTAATCTTTGCGTTTCTCCCAGACTGCAAAGGGATCCAAAAGGGATCCCGGGCAGGCCGGAACCCCTGACCAGTTTGTGATCCCCGTAACAGGTACCGTTAGCTGGTGGGGGCTGACTTGCCGGTAGCCATTTCCCATACCGAATAATCCACCACTGCTGCAGGCGGATCAGCACTGAGAATGCCCAACGCCTTCAGGGTTTCCACATTGGCTTGGTAAACCGAGGGATCCAACAATCCAGCATTGCCCTCCAAGGTAGGGCCCGCTTGGTACAGTTTGGCAATTTCAGTCATTTGCCAGGTTTGATGCTTGAGGGGATCCGATTCGGAGCCGGATCCTTGGCAGGTTGCCCCACAGAAGGTCAGAACAACTTGTACGGTTTCTTCTGGATTGGCTACGGCGTAATCCCAGCCCTCAATCGAGGCTTTTACCAGTTTGGCGGCAATTTCTTTGCCGGATTGGCCGGATCCCTTAAAGTTGCTGTCGTTCAAGACCCGCTCGGTGGTGAAGAGCAAGTCTTCCAGCAAATTGATGTCGTAGTCCGGCAGGTGGATCACATTCAACTCGCTGAGAGGGTACCCCAAGCCGACAATCTGGTTCAGCTCGTTGTAAAGCATGGCCGAAGCCACATCCACCTGATCCGGGAAGACCAAAGCAGGATCAAAACCGTAGGTGATCAGCTCCACATCCGGGTTGCTCACGCCCGTATCCAGGCTGGTGGTGAGGTCGAAGGCTTTCATCAAAGCCAGCGCTGGATATTCGTTGCCGGAAGGCCAAATACCCACCTTCTTGCCTTTGAAGTCAAGGGGTGTTTCGATGCCGCTGGATTTGAGGGACACCATCGCATAGCCAGACTGTTGGAAAATCTGGGCAATGTGAACGACCGGCAGTCCTTGAGCCCGTGCCGTCAGCAGGTCGGTAATCCAGGTATTGCCAAAATCGGCCCCACCTACGGTCACCGTCTGAATTGGGGATTGATCCCCAATCGGCAAGAGTTCCACATTCAACCCTTCTGCCTCGTAAAAGCCTTTTTCCTTGGCAATCAGGTAACCGGCAAATTGGGCTTGCGGGAACCATTTCAGCTGAAGTTTGACATCCACCAACTGGCTTTGGGCCTGGGATCCCACCCCGAGTACCGTTGTTAGAACCAGCACCATGCCCAGTAGCAAAGAGAGCAAAGGAACTCCGTGTCTACGGTTAGAGGGGCTGCGCCAGCGAGACCACCAGCGGGAACGGTTACTGCCTAAAGTCATATTGCGATCTTTCTCCCAAGAGTGTCGTGCCAAGACTGTAGAGGATCTGCGGCTGGCTAGAATGTTCACCATGCTCACAATACCTGCGGGGAGAGCAACCATCAGGGATCTTTATCATGAGCGAGCCGACTTTACAGGAACTGAAAGAGCTTATCCTCGCTATGGATAAGAAGATTGATGTCCAATACCAGGAGCTAGATAAGAAATTTGACTTGCAGTATCAGAGGCTTGACCAAAAAATGGAAGTAGGTTTCCGAGACCTACATGCCCAGATAGATGGGGTTAGAGCTGAGATCAAGCAAGTAGAAACCCGCCTAGAAGGGAAAATCCAGCAGGTGGAAACTCGTCTGGAAGGAGACCTGAAGCGTGTCGAAGAAAAGTTGACCGAGAAAATAGATGGTTTGGGAAAACGCCTGGATTTTCAAGAATTCATCAGCCGTGGGGCAATATTGACCTTAGTGGGAGGGGTATTAACTGGGTTTGTGAAGTTTCTCTTCTTTTCCAATTCTTAACTGGGATCCCGCTAACCCCCACTGCCTATCGCTGTTCGCGGCCAATCCATTTCTGCAGGGAGGGCACTTGAAACTGGGCAGTTGGGTTAACAAGTCGGCTCAAACCCCGGCCCAATGCCACCAGGCCCAGCCTAACCCCACCAACAGCGCCGTGATCCCATACAGGGATCCAACCACCTGTACCTCAGACCAGCCCCCCAATTCCAGATGATGATGGAGCGGGGACATGCGCAGCAGACGTTTCCCTTCCCCTGTTTTGCGTTTGCTGTATTTGAAGTAGCTCACCTGCACAATCACCGACAGCGCCTCCACCACGAGCACGCCCCCCATCCAGGCCAAGGCCCACAGTTGATCCCCGAGCAGCGCCAAACCCGCTAGCGCTCCTCCCAAACCCAGGGATCCGGTATCGCCCATGAAGACCCTTGCCTTGTGGTGGTTGTGGGCAAGAAACCCCAAACAGGCGCCGCTCAACCCAAAAGCCAGCAGCGATAACTGCGGATCCGCCTGGATCAGCCCCAGCCCAAACAGCAAAATCGCCACTACCCCTGCCGCCAACCCATCCATGCCATCCGTCAGGTTGACGGCGTTATTGGTGCCCACCAGCACAAACACCGCCAGCGGCCAAAACAGCCCACCCAACGGGAGCCGGCCTAGCCCCGGTACCGTCAGCCCAGTAGGGATCCCTTGCCAGGCCAAGTATCCACAAAAGACAGCTGCGATCCCCAATTGCAAAAACAGCTTTTGCTGGGGAGATAATCCCTTGTTGGATTGCTGGCGAATCACCTGCCAATCATCCAGCCAACCGACAAAGCCATAGGCCAAAGTGAGCCCGGCAACCGCCAGCACCTGGGGATCCCATCCCGTCCACCCCAAAGCCACCAGCAGCCCCACCGGGAGAAAACTGATCCCCCCCATGGTCGGCGTACCCGCCTTTTTTAGGTGCGATTGTGGCCCTTCCTGGCGAATCACCTGCCCCGCTTTCCACCGTTGCAACCAAGGGATCAACAGGGATCCCAATACCATAGAGGCCACCACACTCACCCCAAAGGGGACAAGCACCCAGGGGCGTACTCCCGCCAACAGGCCCGTGAGCACCAAGCCCAACCCCAAGGAGAGCAGCATCCCCCCCCATGGAGCAGAAGGTGGATCCCCTGGCTCCATAGACTCTGGGGTTAATAAAGAGTCCGTCCCGCTGACGCGATCAGCAGAGGGATCCGGAGCGGACCACTCCGACTCAGCTGAACCAGATGCTGAATTAGACCAAGAGACGGGTACGGGATCCTTCACAGCCACAGCCTCCAACACACCACAACAGCCACCCCAAAAAAAGCTCCGGCAAGAGAGAGCCCAGAAAAACTCTATCCCGCCAGAGGCTCAGATGCGAACGTTCGTTGTGTAAGGATCCCTTGGAATTGACCTAGGGTTCACCCCTCAATAGGGCCATTTCCAGTTGCGCACCTCCGGCATGTCTTCTCCGTACTGGTGGATGTATTGCTTGTGCTCGACAAACTTGTTGTGGATGATCTGCTTGATATGGGCCCGCTCGTATTTGAAGCGATCCACCCGATCCAACACGTCATCTGCCAGGCTAAAGCGATCCACCTCGTTGAGGACACACATATCAAACGGTGTGGTGGTGGTGCCTTCCTCCTTGTAACCGCGCACGTGCAGGTTGTTGTGGTTGGGACGGCGGTAGGTGAGGCGGTGGATTAACCAGGGATAGCCGTGGAAGGCAAACACAATCGGCTTATCGGGAGTGAAGATGCTGGCGTAATCCACATCGCTAATGCTGTGGGGGTGCTCACCGGGGGGTTGCAACTTCATCAGGTTGACCACATTCACCACCCGAATCTTGATATCCGGCAGGTGCTGCCGCAAGAAGTCTACCGCCGCCAAGGTTTCCATCGTTGGGACATCGCCACAGCAAGCCATGACCACATCCGGCTCTGAGCCTTGATCGTTGCTGGCCCATTCCCAAATGCCCAGACCTTGGGTGCAGTGCTTAATGGCTGCATCCATATCCAGATATTGCAGGGCCGGTTGTTTACCTGCCACCACCACGTTCACATAGTGGCGACTGCGCAGACAGTGATCGGTTACCGAGAGCAGGGTATTGGCATCGGGGGGCAGATACACCCGAATCACATCGGCTTTTTTGTTAACCACATGATCCAAAAAGCCGGGATCCTGGTGGCTAAATCCATTGTGATCCTGCCGCCACACATGGGAGGTGAGCAGGTAGTTGAGGGAGGGGATCGGTCGCCGCCAGGGAATATGTCGGGTGGTTTTCAGCCATTTGGCGTGCTGATTGAACATGGAATCCACTAGGTGGATAAAGGCTTCGTAGCAGGAGAAAAAGCCGTGTCGCCCTGTTAACAGGTAGCCCTCCAGCCAGCCCTGACAGGTATGCTCACTCAGGATCTCCATCACCCGCCCATCGGGGGAGAGATGCTCGTCGTAGTCGTAGGTTTCTGCCACCCAGGTGCGGTCGCTGGCTTCAAACACTGCATTCCAGCGGTTGGAGGCGGTTTCGTCCGGGCCAAAGATGCGGAAGTTGCGCTGATCTTGGTTCAGCTTCATCACATCCCGCAAAAACTGCCCCATGATGCGAGTGGCTTCTGCTTCAGTAGTACCGGGATGAGGCACAGGCACAGCATAACGACGGAAATCCGGCATTTTCAAATCTCGCGTCAGCAGACCACCGTTGGCGTGGGGCAGTGCTCCCATGCGCTTTTCCCCTTGGGGTGCCAGTTCTTGCAACTCGGGGATGAGGCGACCGTTTTCATCGAAGAGTTCTTCCGGCTTGTAGCTGCGCATCCAGTTTTCCAGTATTTGCAGATACTCGGGCTTGGAGGCCACTTCCGCCAGGGGCACTTGGTGAGAGCGCCAGAAATCTTCGGTTTTTTTGCCGTCCACTTCTTTCGGGCCTGTCCATCCTTTCGGGGTTCTCAGGATGATCATCGGCCATTGCGGACGAGTGGGATCCCCTTTGCTGCGGGCGTTGTGCTGGATCTCCTGGATTTCATGGATAACGGTATCCAGGGTGGCGGCCATCAGTTGGTGCATTTCCGCCGGATCCGACCCTTCCACAAAGTAGGGCTTGTAACCGTACCCCACAAACAGGCTTTGCAACTCCTCCCGGCTGAGACGGGCCAAAATCGTGGGATTGGCGATCTTGTAGCCGTTCAGGTGCAAAATCGGCAGCACTGCGCCATCGTGGATCGGGTTAAGGAATTTGTTGGAGTGCCAGGAGGTGGCCAGAGGGCCGGTTTCCGCTTCGCCATCCCCCACCACACAAGCCACCAGCAAGTCGGGGTTATCGAAGGCTGCCCCAAAGGCATGAGAAAGGGCGTAGCCCAATTCCCCCCCTTCGTGAATGGAGCCGGGGGTTTCGGGGGCAACATGGCTCGGGATCCCGCCGGGGAAGGAGAACTGCTTGAAGAGTTTGCGCAGTCCTTCTGTATCTTGGCCGATGTTTGGATACACCTCGCTGTAGGTGCCTTCCAGATAGGTATTGGCCACCAAGCCGGGCCCACCATGTCCGGGGCCGGTGATGTAGAGAATGTTGAGGTGATCCCGTTTGATGATGCGGTTGAGATGGACGTAGATGAAGTTCAGTCCCGGTGTGGTGCCCCAGTGCCCCAACAGGCGCGGCTTGACGTGCTCCAGTTTGAGAGGCTCCCGCAAGAGGGGATTATCCATGAGGTAAATTTGACCGACGGACAAGTAGTTGGCAGCCCGCCAGTAGGCATCGATTTTCTGCAGTTGGTCAGCGCTAAGGGGTTTTGTTGAGAGCTGTTCTGCCAGAACCATAACCAGACCCATAGGTATCTATACCCCCATGGTGGTTCAGGTTTCATGAATGCTGCGGGGATCTTGTAATCTCTTTTGAATTGGGATTGGGTTGGGAAGGGAACCGCTGCTGGGATCCTGCCGATGGGGATCCCTGGTTTTGCTTCTGCCCAAGAGCATCCCGTTGTTCCAGCGAGTTTGGCCAGCTCTGAATATTCTGGGATCCCCTAAAATCTAGGCTAGAGCCTCCTGTATACAAGAGTCCCTCTGGGCTGGCTATCCTTGAGGTTGAGTTGCTCTGGCTGCTGTGTCTTCTTCTGCCACCACTGACTTCTTTCCCAACCTACAGACCTCTCCACCACCGGAAGAGGCTGAAGATATTGTGTGGCCTCCCTGCAACCTTGACAGCGACGAACCCCCCTTGGAAACCGATCTTCATCGAGAGCAAATCGACCTGCTGATCCGCTTGCTCAAATGCTTATGGCGTGAGCGGGAAGACTTCTATGCCTCGGGTACCCTGACAATCTACTACAGCCCTACTCAAGTCAAATCCAGAGACTTTAGAGGCCCAGACTTTTTGTTGTTTTAAACACCGAGAAACGGCCCCGCAAAAGTTGGACAGTGTGGGAAGAGGGGGGGAAGTATCCCAATCTGATTGTGGAGTTACTTTCAGAATCTACTGCAATTACCGACCGCACCCTGAAAAAGGAGCTTTACCAGGATATTTTTCGCACCCCCGACTATTTTTGGTTTGACCCGCAAAGTCTGGAATTTGAAGGCTTTCACCTCGTGGATGGCAAGTACCAACCCCTTTCTCCCACAGAACAAGGTTGGCTTTGGAGCGAACAGCTGGGCCTTTATTTGGGTATTCATGAGCATCAACTGCGGTTTTTTACCCCTCAGGGATCCCTAGTGGCTAGCCCAGAGGAAGCTGCTGTGGCTGCGCAGAACCAGTTAGAGGCCACCCAACGGCAAGTGGATTTGGAATATCAGCGGAATCAGCGCCTTCTGGCCAAGCTGCAGGAGTTGGGTGTTGATCCCGATCCTATTCTTGATTGAAGATCTTAGGGTGCCTCATGAAGTCTCGGAGGATCTTCTCCAACTGAGCAACCCTAGGATCTACGCAGGACGAGCATCGTTCCCAACAGCACCAACCCACACCCCAGCAGCATCGAAACCGTCACTGCTTCCCCCAAAAACAGGGCTCCCCACAGCAAGCCAAACACAGGCACCAAGAAGGTAACGGTCAAGGCTTTGGTGGGGCCAATATCGGCGATTAACTGAAAGTAAAACAGATAGGCCACGGCACTGCAGAGCAACGACAACCCCAGCACATTCAACCCAATCACGGCTGTAAAAGGCCCTGTCGGGGGAGCGAAAGGCACCAAAGGCAAGAGCACCAACCCTGCCGCAATTTGGCTACCGGCTGCAATTCCCATCGGTTTAATGTGTTGGGCAAAGCGTTTCAAGTAAACCCCGGCCAACCCATAACACATTGAGGCCACCAAGCAGGCTGCCATTGCCCACCCAAACCACTGGGAAAATGCTGTGCTAAGGCCTGCCCGACTGACCAAAGCCACTCCCGCCAACCCCAAAAGCAAACCCAAGCCTTTGCTGAAGCTGAAGGATTCCCCCAGCCAAATCACCCCGAAAATCGCCCCAAACAAGGGCGCGCTGGCATTGAAGATAATCGAATAAGCGGCGGGAATATGTTGTGCGGCAAAGGAAAACAGCAAAAAAGGTAGGGCAGAATTGATCGTTCCAATGATTAGGTATTGCCGCCAATGCTCTTTCCATCCCACCGGAAAGCGAATTAACCCAAAATAAAGCGTTAGGGCAATCCCCGCCAACATCACCCGCAGCTCTGCGGTCAACACTGGCCCCAACACAGGCGCAATGACCCGCATAAAAATGAAGGAAAATCCCCAAATAGCGGACAGCAGGAGCAAGCGTAAAACATCTCTCAATTGCATGGACAGGGATCCCGGTTCTGTATAGTCATCAATAAAATCAATAAAGTCATCAACTCGTGAAATGGCCTGATATCACCTGATATCAATAGAGCAAACTCAACTGAGCGTGTGCAGAGCAGTTGCCCAGCGGTACCCCTTCATGGGCCAAAAGCCAGCGTTTGCGCTCCAACCCGCCTGCATACCCCGTCAGATCTGCCCCTGCACCGATAACGCGATGACAGGGGATGACAATGGCGATGGGGTTGAGGGCATTGGCCATGCCCACCGCTCGTGCCCCATGGCGGTTACCCAGTTGAGCGGCCAGCTCCCCGTAGGTGCGGGTTTCTCCAACCGGGATCCCGCGTAGTGCCTGCCATACCTGCTGCTGAAAGGAGGTACCGCCCGGATTCACTGGCACCGCCTGGATGGGATCCCATTCCCCGGCAAAATAGGCCCGTACGGCTTCTCTCACCCCCTGTGGATTCGCCTCAGGGATCCAATCTACGGCACGGAAGCGTTTTTCGAGTCGTTGCCGCAGGCCCTGCTCAAAGGGGGAAAACTCTACAGCCACCAGAGCCTGCCCATCCGAAACCAGGATCAGGTCAGCCTCAAGGGCGGTCGGGATCCCGTTGGTGAGGCGATCCCAGTACAAGGGGGTTACGGACGACATCTTCAGGATCCTATTTGGGTAAGGAGCAAATCCTAAGCTAAGAGGGAGAGTGGGGATAGGTTAGCAGGGGGAGTGAAGATGCATCGCCGCATAGGCGGGTCGCCAATGTTGAGCATAAACCTCCAGTTGCTTGCGAGTCAGCGGGGATCCCTGGCTTGCAGGGCTCGATTGTTCTGGATCCAGTTGCATGTCTTCACCCTGATTCACACCTGCTGTTCCAAACTACGGAACTCTGCGGCAAAGGGCTGGCTGTTTTCGGCAGTGAATTTGCTAAAGGTGCCCCAGAAGAGAAAAAGTCTCAACGACTGTTAGGGAGCACTTGGTTTCCCAAATGCTTCAGAATTGGCAGCACGGAATACAGCTCATTATCAGGATTCAACAAAGAAAAGAGTCGGGAATTTGCGTATGCAGCAACAGGCTGGCGAGTCGCTTTGAGAAAGATAAACTCGTTGCCGTTGGTAATCATGCCGAAGCTAGGCTGAACAGCATCGGGGTTGGCCAACATATAAGTAAGGAGTTGTGGAATTGCCCGCGCTACCGAAAAATCACTTCGTTTGGATTCGATTACCAATAACCAAAGCCGATCCCTCAAGATCAACACATCCATTCGTCCGTGAATGATTAAGCCTTCATCTTCCAATTTCACATCAATGCTGGTTTCTGTTTCTATGCGAAAGGGGTTCTGATAAAAACCTGCTAGATCTAAAAGAGGGGCTAACACCACCAACTTCACAGTATTTTCTAGGAGCGGCGGGTCTTCCATCAGATGTAGAAAATTATCTTTGACTCGATCGAGAACAACTTTCTCATTCTCGGTAACGGTCGTATCCACTTCCCTCCATTCTCCGAAGAAAGCGGGATCCGTCGCCAACTGCAACCCAAAAGCCTGTTTGAGCTGCCGCAGGGTGACTTCTGTTGCTAGGGTCGTTTGGCTCATGGATGCTTGCTCCTTTCAGTGCCCCCGGATCCTAAAGGCTGCTGGGATCCTCGACGCAGGATCATTCCAAGTTCTGTTCTAGCTCCTGACCTTGATTGTGCTGTTGTTGGCTGTTACTCTTCCACCTGCCGCAATTCGATGACATCTGCACGGGGATCCGCTTTCAGCACTTCGAGTTCAATCCAAGCCCCAAGGGGGATTTGACGTTCTAACCTCACAGGCACCCGAAAGGCGATTTCATCCAGCATCACCAGCACCAAATTCTCGTGCTCCCGCAGATAGCCCAGCACCAAAGCCCGCCATACCTGGCCCGGTCGCAGGCGCAGATATTCGATGCTCCAGTAGCGTTTGGATTTGCGCTCCACCTGAACAGCTTCGGCAGTACCCGGCTCCAAAGCCAGCAACAACTGCTGCACATCCGACTCTGTCAAAGGCAAGGGATCCCCCTGCAAAAAGGCTTTGATCTGGTAGTGAGCCAGCAAATCCGCATAGCGGCGAATCGGGGAGGTCACCTGACAGTAGGCATCCAGGCCCAATCCTGTGTGGCGTCCGGGTTGGGTGGCCACTTCCGCCCGCGATAGGCAACGCATGATGGCAAAGGAGCGCACAGGCCCTTGGGGATAGAGATCCAGGGTTTCAGGGGAAGGCAAATCGGGAGCTGGCTGCAGGCGATAGGGCACCGGGATCCCATTTTGGTGGGTGAAGCGGGCCGCCACATCCCCGGTCAACACCATCATTTCCGCCACCATCTGCCGCGCAGGAGTATCTTCGATCACCCGCAGATGTGGGATCTCGTCAATCACCTTGATATCTTGTTCCGGTAGGCCAATCTGGATGGCCCCCTGACTCATGCGCCAAGCGTAGCGCCACTGAGCTGCCCGTGCAATAGCGGTAAGTTCCGCTTCGGCCCCCAGCTCTAGCATCTCGTCCGCATCTTCGTAGGTGAGGCGGTAGGTGACTTTGATTTGGCTAAGGCAAATTTCAAACTCCCGCACCTGGCCATCGGATCCCAGCACAATGCCAAAGCTAAGGGCAGGCCGAACTTCCCCTTGTACCAAGCTCATCGGGCCAGTCGACAGTTGCGGCGGGAACATCGGGATGACTTGTTCGGGCAGATACACACTCGTACCCCGCTTACGGGCCTCCACATCGAGGGGATCCCCCCACTGCACCCAGCGGCTGGGGTCGGCAATGTGGATCCACAGTTTCACCTGCTCTTCAGACCAAGACTCGATACTGAGGGCATCGTCAATATCGCGGGTACTGGCATCGTCGATGGTGTAGGTGTGAAGCTGGGTGAGATCGCGGCGGGGTATGGGCAAGTTTTCAGGCGGGGGATCCTCCAGCAAGGTTTGAGTATAGTGCTCCACCTCCTTTGGGAATTGGGTCGGGATCCCGGTCAGGCGTAGGGCCAGGTTTTCGTGGCGGCTCCACAAGCCCAGAGCAATCAGCGCATCGAAGGCCCCTTGAGGGGTAGCGGGAAAGCCCATCTGTTCCAGCAGTTGCGAGGCCCGTTCCCGATCCGAGACGTTGAGGTTGTGGGAAAGATCGTCGTGGCTGCGAATCGCTGCCGCTGCCCCCTGCAAAGCCAATCGCTCCAGCAACTCCAACCGTGCCCGTTCGGCAGCAGTCCAGGCATATCCTTGCCCAGGATGGGCCAAAGCCTGTTGCACATGGGCTTCAAACTCCGCCTGTTCCTGCTGCCGTTGTTGGGTAACCGCAATCTGATGCAAAATCTCCTTCACCTGAGCTGGAGTACGCGGTTCGTAGCCTTCCCCTTTCGGCTTGAAATAGGTGCGATCGTCGCTGAGTAGGCGGTAGGTGGCGTAGGTAGAAATGGGGGAGTCATCGGAAAACAACAACTGGGCCATCTCAGACAGACTGAGAGTGTGGCGGTCTTCTTGCACCAGTTCCCAGGCAACCGCCAGACTCTCGGGATCCAATTTGGCTTGTACGGCTTCCCAAAAGCCGGGAATATCAGAAGCGGTAAAGCTGGAGCCGCCATTCAGAGCAAAGGTAATCTGACGGGGATGAACGCTGTGGACTTGACCCGAAGAGACCCCCAGCAACAGGTTTTTCTTGCCTTCTGTGCCCTGAACCACCGCCAACACACGGTCGCTATTGTGACGAAACTCCACCAGCGTGCCCTTTTCCACCCTGTTTTCCTCGGCTCAGGCTTTTCTCCCATTCTCCATCAGCTCCGTTCATCTGCCCATGTGCAGGCATACTGGGACATAAGAGCGTGAGTTGTAACAAAACAGTGCTGGCTGGGCAAAGTCCAAAGACAACATCAAAGAATGGGGTTCCTGGATCTGACTGGATCTGAACTGTGAGGAAACCTCTGAAGCAGCCCGATGCAGTGGTTAAGCCTTTGAGGTTGGGCGAACTCACGTCTGCTGATAACTTGCCAATTTTGTATAAAAGATGTATAAGGGAACATCTACATATGTCGGCAGGTTTGGGTTAAATTTTAGCGACAGAGGTTCAGTAAACTATCGGATCCCTGGGTATCCCTGGGTATTATAGTTGTGGGCCGAGATCGTGGGGGGCAATCTTGTCCTTTCTCTCGTGCGCTCCTCTTCAGCCCTCTAAGTTTTGAAGCAAGCAAAAGGCGAACTGTGGATAACCCAAAGCGTTTGTTGCTCATTGATGATGACCCGAACTTGATCCTCCTGGTTAAGGACTACCTGGAGTTTCGCGGCTATGAAGTGATCCCAGCCAGCAACGGTCGAGAGGGGCTAGAGGCGATGCGTAACTTTACCCCTGACCTGATCATCTGTGACGTGATGATGCCGGAGATGGACGGCTACACCTTTGTGGAGACGATTCGAGCGAATTCTGCCACCGATTGGGTGCCGGTGATCTTTTTGTCGGCACGCGGGCAAACGGCGGATCGGGTACGCGGCCTCACCACAGGGGCGGATGTTTACATGGTTAAGCCCTTTGAACCAGAAGAATTGGTAGCCCAGGTGGAGTCTTCTTTGAAACATACGGATCGCTTGTTGCAAATGCAAAATATCGGCATTCAACCGATCATGAAACTGGATCGGGAAATTGACCTCACTCCAACGGAAACGAAAGTGATCCAATATGTGGCTAAGGGGATGTCCAATCGGGAGATCGCGGATGCTCTTGGGGTAAGCCAGCGCACCATCGAAAGCCATGTCAGCAACATGTTGGGTAAAACTGGCCTCCACAACCGTACGGAATTGGCGCGTTGGGCCATGGAAAGTGGGTTGGGCAAAAACCGAGTTTAAGCGATTTCTGTCTTCTCGCAGGGTTCTCTCACCCTGTCGAGGGCTTTTGGGGATAGGGTGGGTAGTAGCGACGCTTGGACTCCGTTCCGCTGACGGGAACGCAGAGCAAGGGGGATAGGGTGGGCAAGTTTTTTCAAAAGTTGGTTGGAGAGGATCCCTTGTCTGGCCGAGTGCCTCCTGGGCAGCATTTGGCGCGGGGCTTTCCCGTTTTCACCTACGGGGATACCCCGGTGATCCAGCCGGAAGAATGGCAGTTGCGCATTTGGGGATGCGTAGAAAAAGAGGTGGTGATTACCTGGGAGGATCTGCTGGCGCTGCCCCAACACACCTTCACGGCAGATTTTCACTGTGTCACCCGCTGGTCGAAGCTGGATGTAACCTGGGCGGGGGTGCGCATCCCCGATTTGTTGGCGGCGGTGTCGATTCGTCCTGAGGCCAAGGCGGTGATGCAACATTGTTACGGCGGCTACACCACCAACCTGACCCTAGAGGAGTTCATCCGTCCCGAAAACTATATTGTGCATACCCTAGAAGGGGAGCGGCTCCCGGTGGATCATGGCGGCCCGGTGCGGACTCTGATACCCCATCTCTACGCCTGGAAAAGTGCCAAGTGGATTAGCGGCCTGGAGTTTCTCCCAGAAGATCAACCGGGTTTTTCGGAACGCAACGGCTACCACATGCGCGGCGAACCTTGGTCGGAAGAACGCTACAGCGATCTGTGATCCTGCCATGCCTACGGGGGCGGGAGGTGCAGCATCTAGAGGGTTATCCTTTGCCGGGGATCCCTTATCTTATAGTTCTTTACCCTCTGCAGGAGGTTTTGACCCCAAACTGAAGGAGGTGCTTTTCCTGAAGACTCCATGGGATCCCGTTCCTCACGTCCAGCCCGACCCATCCGTTCCGGCCACTACCCTGCCAAAGAGCTGTGCAGCCAGTGCGGCCTTTGCGATACCCATTACGTGGCGCAGGTCAAAGAAGCCTGTGCGTTCTTAAAACAGCAATTTACGGAATTGGAGGAACAAACCCACGGACGGTCGCGGGAATCGGTACGGACGGGATCCCCAACCTCGGAGGTTTCGGATACCGATTACTTCGGCATTTACGAAGAGATGTTCACGGCCCGCAAACGGGATCCGATCGAGGGAGCCCAGTGGACAGGCATTGTCAGCAGCATCGGCATGAAAGCACTCAATACCGGCTTGGTGGAGGGGGTGGTGTGCGTGCAAGCGGATGCGCAGGATCGCTTTAAGCCGCAACCGATTTTGGCGCGTACCCCCGAGGAAGTTTTGGCGGCACGGGTCAATAAACCGACGTTATCCCCCAATTTGTCTGTTTTGGAACAGGTGGAGCAAAGCGGCCTAAAACGGCTGTTGGTAATCGGGGTGGGTTGTCAAATTCAAGCCTTGCGGGCGGTAGAGAAAAGGCTAGGTCTAGAAAAACTCTACGTATTGGGCACCCCTTGTGTGGATAATGTTAGCCGGGCCGGGTTGCAAAAATTTCTGGAAACCACCAGCCGCTCCCCAGATACGGTTGTGCATTATGAATTCATGCAGGATTTCCGCGTCCATTTCAAGCACGAAGATGGCTCAGTGGAAAAGGTGCCCTTTTTTGGCCTCAATACCAAGCAATTAAAGGATGTTTTTGCCCCCTCCTGCCTCAGTTGTTTTGACTATGTGAATGCCTTGGCGGATCTGGTGGTGGGCTATATGGGATCCCCGTTGGGCTGGCAATGGTTGGTGGTGCGCAATCGGCGTGGGCGAGAATTGCTGGAGCTGGTGTGGGAGGATCTGGAAACGCAGCCGGTAGTATCCAAGGGATCCCGGCAGGCTGCTGTTCAACAAGGGATCCAAGCCTACGATCAAGCCATGACCTTGCCGATGTGGTTGGCCCACCTCATGGGAGCAGTTATTGAACGGATTGGACCGCAGGGGTTGGAATATGCCCGCTTTTCCATTGATTCCCATTTCACCCGCAACTATCTGTATGTCCGCCGCCACTATCCGGAAAAGCTAGAACACCATGTTCCTGCCTTTGCTCGGCGCATTGTCGGTCAGTACCGCTTGCCCAAAACATAAACAAAGATAAATAAAAATAGAGAGAAAGTTTGGATCCCTAGATAAGACTGCAGAACCCAGGAGCTACAGTCCAGAGTTTGGGAAAAAGAGAACCTTAGCAACAGCGCCCAATGTACCTCCAATAGCGGCCAGGAGCACACCTCGATTGAAAAACTCCTGGTTGTCCACCCGCTTGTTCATTCCATCCATCCTGCTGGCTAAGGTTTCCTCCACCCGTCGCAAATCCCCATCGATTCGCTTAAACTCCCCTCTCACCTCCGTGAAGCCTACTTCCATTCGCTTGTCGAGGGCATCTATTTTCTTCTCAAGAGCTGCGTACTGAGTTTCTATTTTTTTATCCAGCTCTGAGTATCCCACCTCTATCTTCTTGTCGAGGGCTGCGTACTGAGCTTCTATTTTTTTATCCAGCTCTGAGTACCTCACCTCTATCTTCTTGTCGAGGGCTGCGTACTGAGTTTCTATTTTCTTATCCAGCTCCGAGTATCCCACCTCTATCTTCTTGTCGAGGGCTGTGTACTGAGCTTCTATTTTCTTATCCAGCTCCGAGTATCCCACCTCTATCTTCTTGTCGAGGGTGGAGAAACCTTCCTCAATCCGCGTCATTCGCTCGCCAAGTCCTGTCACCTGCTGGGCCAGGAGCACCAGTAAGTCTTTGATTTCCTGATTGGTATCGCTCACAGGCTTAACGCTTTGGGCTGAACGGTTGACCCAACTATAGCGCAGCATTGACTGACGAAATTGAGCTTGATTCTAGTGGGGGAAAGGGATCCCTGCCCATTAGGAATACCCCCCTGTGCCGCGATAGCAAGGTTGCATCAGATAGCTTCAGATAACTTTGCCGTCAGTCGTGATTTTCCCTTTTAACTTACTGGCACGTTCTTCCGCTTCATCCATAACCACCGCTAGTTGCTCTAACACCTCGCCAGGATGCTTCTCCAAGACCCGCGTCGAAAGGGCCATCCGTCCTTTGGCTTCATCCAGGTCGATCACGACTGCTTTGATCAACTGGCCAGGCTTAAACAAATCCGGCAGAGAGGCCACAAAACTTTGGCTCACTTGTTTGATGTGTAGCAGGCCGGTTACCCCTTCCAAATCCACGAATACTCCGAAGGGCTTCAGACCACTCACCTTGCCCTCCACCACCTGGCCAATCTCATAACGGCCCAAGTTCTCGGCTTGAGCTGCCACCCGTTGCGACAGCACCAGCTTGTTGGCTTCTGCATTCACTTCGATAAAGCCTGCGGTCAGGGATTGCCCCACCAGCTCCTTGAGATCTTCCCGTTGGTTGAGGTGAGAGCGGGGAATAAAGCCGCGCAACCCCTGTACATCCACCAGCACCCCACCCTTGTTGGTGCCGATGACCGGAACCGTCACCGTCTGGCCGTTGGCTTGCTTCTGGGCCAGTTCCTCCCAGATCAGCTTCAGTTGCAAGCGACGCACCGAGAGCAGCATCTGTCCATCGCGGTCTTCTCGCACAATGAGAAACTCGGCTTCCGTTTTCAGGGGGAACAGCTCGCTCAAATCCTCCACTGGGCGGATCCCTGCTTCCCGCAAGGGCAAAAAGGCCGGAGATTTGCCGCCAATATCCACCAAGGCACCGTCATTTTGATGTTGGAAGATGCGACCACGCACCACCTGTCCCGGTCGAAAGTCGAGGTTTTGCGCGTCTAAAGCCTGGGCAAAATCTTCCGAGGAAAAAGAATCAGCAGCCTGAGAGCGAGGAGATTGGACGGTCATGGAAATAGGGTCAGTCAAAAAACAATGCGCTTCAGGATAACCCAAAACTTGCCAGGGATCCCAGCCTGTCTTGAACAGTCCTGGGATGGGTGGGGTGGGTTCAGATGTAGTACATCAGGTTGGCTCGTTGCTGTTGCGCTTGCTGGTCGCACAGGTCTTGAAGGGTAGTCTTTTGCAGAATAGCAACTGCGGCAGCCTGTACATCCTGCCAAACTTTGAGGAGCACCTCCCGCTCGGGGGTGGGATCCGCTGTGGGTAACTCGCGGGAGCGGGTCAGATCTTCCCCTTCGATGGCCTGGATCACGTCCAGCAGAGAGATCGTCCAGGGTGCCCGTGCCAGAGAGTAACCGCCTTTGGCCCCCCGTTGACTGCGAACCAATCCCTGCCGACGTAAGGTGGCCAGTAACTGCTCTAGGTAGCGGTCGGGAATCGACTGATGGGCGGCGATTTCTTTAATTTGCAAGACTTGTCCATCATTGTGGTGCTGAGCCAATTCCAGGAGAGCCAGTAGAGCGTATTCACTTTTACAAGACAGTTCCAAGGTTCAAATCCTTAGTGGGGGCATCCAATCTTATGATACTCCGGTTTGCCACTGGGGTTTGTCAGGATTCCATCTCCTGTTGAGGAGGGGGATCCGACCTGTATGGTGGATATAGGCTCCTTTTGGAATGAGTGATGGCTGCTGTCCCTACCCTGTCTGCTTCGGGTTCAACGCGGATCCCGGCAGAAGCCTTACAGGTGTTACACCAACAAATTGGTCGGCTGAAGGCGAATGTCGAATCGGTGTTTCAGGGCAAGTCTCAGGTGGTGTGGGCGGTCGTCACCGCCTTGGTTGCAGGTGGCCATGTCTTGCTGGAAGATGTGCCAGGTGTGGGTAAAACCACTTTGGCTCGTGCCATAGCCCGCAGTTTGGGGGCAGATTTTCAACGCATTCAGTTCACCAGCGACCTGTTGCCGACAGATATTTTGGGTCTCACCCTGTTCAACAAAGACAAGGGCGATTTTGAATTTCGCCCCGGCCCGATTTTTGCCCATGTGATTCTAGCGGATGAGATTAACCGCACATCTCCCCGCACCCAAAGTGCTCTGCTTGAGGCAATGGCAGAAAAGCAGGTCTCGGTAGATGATCGCACCTATCCTCTGCCGGATCCCTTTATGGTTTTGGCCACCCAAAACCCGTTGGAATATCACGGCACCTATCCCCTACCTGAAAGTCAGTTGGATCGGTTTCTGGTGCGGTTGTCGATTGGTTATCCGAGTGCTGAGATCGAGCGAGCTCTCCTTTTACACCGTCAACAAGCCGAGCCAGTCGATTCCTTACAGCCAGTGCTCTCTTTGAATGAGTTGCGGCGCATTCAGTCAGCAGTGGATCAGGTGCATTTAGAGGGATCCCTGGCGGATTACCTTTTGCAGGTGGTGCAGGCCACTCGCACCTCCAAGTTGTTGCGGGCTGGGGTCTCAACGCGTGGGGCGTTGGCCTTGGCACGGGCAGCACGAGCGCAGGCTTTGGTGAATGGGCGCAGTTTTTGCTTGCCAGAGGATTTACAAGCGTTGTTCGTCTCGGTGTTGGCGCATCGGATTTCTCTGCTCGGGTCTGGAGAAATGGCTGGCAACCAACGGCAAGAGGCAGAGGCGGTGATCCGCGATATTGTTTCGTCAATCGAGCCCCCTGTTTGAATAGGAAAGGGCTGTCAATCGGGAGCTTGCTCCAACCGAGGGATCCCCACTCATTCAGGGGGGCTTGGGAGATCCCTTCAAGCTATACTCAAAACTTTCCTCCCCGTTTGCGGGTTAGTCCTGCTACCGCGGCTACTGAAAAAATCACTAGAGATTGCAAAATTTGCACCAGATCTTTGGGGGTATTGGCTAGGGTTTGCATCGCTGTTGCCCCATTGTTTAAAGCTCCAAATAGCAGTCCGGCCCATACCACTCCCAAGGGATGATTGTTTCCCACTAGGCCGACGGCAATCGCTGTAAATCCGTAGCCAGGGGAAAATTGGTCGTAAAAGCGATAATGTAACCCCAACACCTCCACTGCCCCGCCGAGCCCGGCCAAAGCCCCACTCAGCACCATCGCTCCGATCCAAACCTTAGTGACTGAAATGCCTGCATACTGAGCCGCTCCCGGACTGGAGCCGACGGTTCGCAAGCGAAAGCCAACCCGAGTCCGGAAGAGGCCAAACCCCACCAGCGCCGCCAGCCCCAAAGCCAAGAGCCACCCCCCACTCAGGCGGGTACCCGACCACAAGGGATCCAACCGGGCCGCGGCCACCAAAGGAGCTGTAGCCGGTAGGGGCCCAGAACGTAATGGCCCACTTGGCCCCACCAGATAGGCGGTTAGGCGGAAGCTGAGGTAGTTGAGCATGATGGTGGTGATCACCTCATGAGTGCCGTTGCGGGCTTTAAGGATCCCAGGTAAGAGGCCCCAAAGTCCTCCTGCCACAGCCGCCAACCCCAGACACAACGGCAAATGCAGAACACGGGGCCACCCCAAAGGTAGGGATCCCATCCATCCGGCCACCAATCCGCCCAGCACCAGTTGCCCTTCGATCCCAATGTTGAACAGCCCCGACCGAGCGGCCAAAGCAAAGGCCAGTCCCCCGAAGATCAGCGGTGTGGAGTTGACCAAGGTTTCGCTCAAGGCTGCCCCACCGCCGAAAGCCCCCTGCACCAGGGCTTGATAGGCTAGCCAGGGATCCCGTCCAGCAACCGCAATCAGGAGACCGCCCATCACAAAGGCGACCCCAAAGGTGGCCAACAGCCATACCCGCGGATCTGAGAAGGTTCCCCAAAGTCCCTTGTTCATTCCCTGCATCCCTTGCATCATTAGCTGATCCCTTCCTGCCCGCAGACCCTATCCAGGCTGCCACCGCTCATGAGCAACCCCAAAGTTTGTCGTGAGGCTTCTCCACGGGCAAATTCCCCGTGAATCTGTCCCCGAAAAAGCACGAGGATGCGATCGCTCAAGGCCAAAATCTCGTCTAGATCGAAGGAAATCAGTAGGATCCCACAGCCCCGATCCCGTGCCTCCCGCAGCCGCTCATGCACAAAGTCGGTTGCCCCAATATCCAATCCTCGTGTCGGTTGGGCGGCCAACAATAGGCAGGGATCCCCCCACAGTTCCCGGGCGATGATCCACTTTTGTTGGTTGCCCCCCGAAAGGGTGCGGGCGGGTGGGCGGGTGGAGGAAGCACGCACATCAAACCGGTGCAGCAGCTCTTGGGCTACGGTCTGGGCACGGGCGTAATTGAGGCGAACCCGACCGGCTAGCGGCGGCTCTTCGCTGTGGGTGAGGAGCAGGTTTTCCAGAAGAGAAAAATCGAGGACTAGCCCCTGTTGATGGCGATCCGGGGGAATGGCTCGCACCCCCAAGCGGCGTCTGACCAGAGGAGAAGACTGGCTAATATCCTGCCCGCGCAGTTTCACCGTTCCGACGGGGCTGCGCTGTTGCCCCATGAGCAAGTCCAACAGCTCGGTCTGACCATTGCCCTCGACACCACAAATGCCGACGATCTCCCCGGCACGCACCTGCAGTTGGATCCCCTCCTGAGAGTGCCCCGACTGGCGGGTAGAGGTAGGCCGCAAGGTAAGCCGTTCCACCTCCAGCAAGGGATCCCCAAGGCTTGGGGTGGCTACTTGGGATCCCGGAGAAAGACTGCGACCCACCATCATCTCCGCCAATTGACTGGGGGTAGCCTCCGCAGCGGTACAACTGCCCACTGTGCGCCCCTGGCGGATCACAGTTAGCCGATCGCTCACCGTCAGGACTTCCTGCAGTTTGTGGGTGATGAAGAGGATGGTTTGGCCGTTGGCCCGCAAGCGTTGCAGGATTTGGTAAAACTCTTCAACCTCTGTGGGAGCGAGCAAAGCGGTGGGTTCATCCAAAATCAAAATGCGGCTACCCCGGTATAGAGCCTTGAGCAGTTCCACCCGTTGCTGCATTCCCACCGGCAGATCCGCCACCTTCGCCCAGGGATCCACCCACAGCCCCTGCTGCTGCATGAAAGCTTCCACTTGAGCCACCGCCCGACGACGACTCAAGCGCACCCCTGGCCCTGGCTCACATCCCAAAATGATGTTTTCGGCCACACTAAAGCGTGGGATCAACATGAAATGCTGGTGTACCATGCCCAATCCGGCGGCCACCGCATCGCGGGGACTCCGAAAGCGCACTGGGATGCCATTGATCCGAATTATGCCGGCATCGGGACTGACCAAGCCGTAGAGAATAGCCATCAGGGTTGATTTTCCGGCCCCGTTTTCCCCCAAGAGGGCATGAATTTCACCGGATTCCACCCGCAAATCAATGCCTGCGTTGGCCACTACTGGGCCGAAACGCTTGAGGATGCCGCTCATTTCGACGGCAGGTGGGATCCCTTGCGCCATAGTCAACTCTGCCCAAGCCGGCAGGACTATTGGGGCGGCTGGAAGGCGGCCAATTCTTCGGCAGTGGTGGGGGGAACCAAGGCACCGGACTCGATTTGAACGGCGTAGGCCTGCACCTGTTCCAGGATAGGGGCAGGAATTTTGTCGCCGGGAGTGAGCAAGGCCATACCCTTCTCTTTCAGCCCCAGATCGAAGATCCCTCCCTGGAAAGTACCCTTGGCTACTGCTTCTGCCTGGCTAAATACCGCCACATCTACGCCTTTGGCCACGGCTGCCAGCTGGTTATCGGGAGCCAGTTGGCTTTTGTCTTTGTCAGAAGCAATCACCCAAGTGCCTGCTCCCCGCTCTCGGGCGGCTTCAAACACGCCAGTGCCACTCAAGCCCCCCACTTCAAACAAAATGTCTGCCCCCTGGGTGATCTGGGCTTCGGCCAAACCCTTTCCTTGGGCGGGATCCGCAAAACTGCCCACATAGCCCACGAGCACTTCCGCCTCGGGGTTGGCGGTTTTTACCCCCGCCTGAAAGCCGGAGATCCAACGCACCACTGGCGGAATTTCCATACCCCCAATCGCTCCCACTTTGCCCGTTTGGGTCATCAAACCGGCGGCCACTCCCGCCAAGAAGGAGGCCTCCTGCTCTCGAAACACCACCGAAGCGATATTGTCAATTCCCTCCTCTGCTACGGCATCGATCAGGGCAAACTTACGCTCCGGGTTTTGCTTGGCTACTTCAGCAATCGCATCGGTGAGCAAAAACCCGACCCCAACCGTCAGATCGCTGCTGCGGGCGGCAGCACTCAAGTTGGGCACGTATTGAGCAAATTCTCGTGACTCAATGTATTTGGCTTCCACTCCCAGCTCTGCCGTTGCTTTCTGCAACCCGGCCCAAGCCAGATCGTTAAAGCCTTGATCCCCTAACCCCGCTTGGTCAGTCACCATGGTGACAGTGACGGTGGAGGTTTGCGCAAGCCCAGGGTGGACAGCTACCCAGAGGATCAGCAGGCTAAGCCAGGCCACTGAGAGTTGGAGCAGTTTGGTGAATGAAGGTGGGCGGCGCATGGGTTCACGTTGGGAATGCAAACGTTGAGCCTTCATTATTCCTTTAGCAATAGTGGGAAAGGGTAGCTTTAGTTACTTTTCCTGCTGGGATTCCTGCTGTATTCCTGGAGCCACGACGAGAGGGATCCGGTGTTCTCCCTGGCTTTTGGACTGGCCACTTTGCGCATGGCGACCCCCCTGATTTGGGCGGGGATGGCGGGCCTGCTCTCGGAGCGGGTGGGGATCATGAATATTGCCCTGGAAGGGTACATGTTGCTGGGCGCCTTTGGGGCAGCTTTGGGGAGCCATGTCAGCCAGGATCCCTATCTGGGTTTGCTCGTGGGCGGGTTGTGTGGGGTGCTGGGGGCAGCGTTGCACGCGGTATGGTGTGTGGGGTTGCGGGCTGACCCGATTGTGGCGGGGGCGGGGCTCAATCTGTTGGCCTTAAGCTTGCCGAATTTTTTGTTGCAAAGCCTTTGGGGGGTGGCGGGGACTTCGCCGAGGGTGCCGAAGCTGCCCCCGTTTGTGGGTGGGCTGAACCTATTGGTGCCTTTGGGGTTGTTGCTGGTGCTGGGGATCCAAGGCTTTCTTGATCAAACCCGCTGGGGACTGAGGGTTTTGGCGGTGGGAGAACATCCCCGAGCGGCGGCCAGTGTCGGGATCCCGGTGCAGCGCTACCGATATCTGGCGCTGTTGACGGCTGGGGCCTTGGCGGGCTGGGGTGGGGCCTACCTTTCCATTGGTGAGCTCTCCATGTTTGTGCAGCAGATGACGGCAGGACGGGGATTCATTGCGCTGGCCGCTCTGATCTGCGGCAACTGGCGCCCCCTCGGCACCTTGATCGCCGCCCTCTGTTTCGGGGCAGCTCAAGCTCTACAACTGCAAGCTCAGGCCCTAACCTTACCTCTGCCGAGGGATGTTTTGCTGGCTCTGCCCTACCTGCTCACGTTGCTGGCGGTGGCGGGATGGGTTCGCCGTTCTCAACCCCCAGCTGGTATGGGGCAACACCCCGACTAGCCTAAGTCTGTCAGCGCACGTCGTATCAACACTTCGCTCATGTGTTGGCGGTAAAGGGCACTGGCCCGGAAGTCGCTCATCCACCCTTGCACTTGTTCTGCCAAAAGGGAGCGAATCTGTTCGGGGCTGGGCCGGGATCCGAACTGAACCAACTGCGGCGAAGAAACGGCAGCATTGAGGCCAAAGCGATAATCGCCGCAATCGGGATCCCGAGAGCCAACCACGATCACCAAGGCGGGATCCGTTTGGGCTAGGCCAAGCCGTTGAAAAGAACTGGGGCCGCGCAGGCGTTGGGCCGGGATCCAAATGTGCCGTAGCGCTTCCCCCGCTTGCAGCAGAGTTTGTTGGGGGCCGGTTTGAAAGTGATGGGCTGGAATTTGGCGCTGGGATCCCTGCAAGTTCACCAGCGTATAGGTGGCCTCAAGGGCGATCAACACCGGGGCCATCACCCCCACCGTCAGGGCCAAGCAAAGATTCCCCCCCACCGTTGCCAAGTGGGCCACCTTAAATGAAGCCAAGGAAGCGATCCCGTCACACAGGGCGCGGATCCCTGGCCAATCGGCTGGCCAATCCTGCTGGAGCAACTGCGCGAAGGTACAGGTTGCCCCGACTTTCAACCCCTCCGTACCAATCTCCAGCTCATTCCACCCCAAAGGATGCAAATCCACCAAGCCGCGCAGGTGCGGTTGCGGTTGCGAAAACAGCCAGGTTCCTCCTGCCAACCAGTTCCAGCTCGGATCCCAGCGGGATAGCTCCGCCAGTTGCTGAGGGCGCATATAGGTGTGAAGCTGGTGCAGATCCATGGGGCAGATTCAGTAGAAAGAGGAACAAGAATTGTTGCATTCTAGGCCATGTGTTCCCTTCTGCTCATGGCTGGGATCCCAACTTCTTGTTGAGCCACCGCCCTAGACAACTCGATGGCTGCACTGGCGGGCCAGAAGCCTTCTCCGCGCCGCCCTTGGTGGAGCTGTAGGTAAAGACTCCAGGCAGTGGCCGTGCCGCTGGCAATCAAGGTCAGACTGGGAAAAGCCTGCTCCAAGGTAATGCCTTCCTCCGCCATCAATTGGGATCCCATCGCCTCCATGTCCTGGACCAAGCGTTGCAGCCCCGTCACAAAGTCCTGCCATTCTGTCCGGGTGAGTTCCAGCGCCCATACCTCTCCCCCCACCAAAGCAACAAAATCTTGTCCAGAGGGATCCCAACCCAATCGCCAGCCGGATCCCTTGAGTAGGGGGGATCGGGCCATGCTCTGGGGTGTATGAGCAGAGGGGGCAAGGGGGAAAGAATCCATAGCTCTGGGGGTAGGCCGGAAAAGATGCGAGTAAAATCGACAGGGTGTGTTGTCAGGATAAAGCAGCTATGCCCAGTTACCAGCCCCCTACTGTGAAAACCCGTCGGGTTGTCCAGAGTACGCTCATTTCTGGCTTAAGCTTGCTGCTCACAGCCTTTGGGGCAGGGGATCCCTTCCGTGAAGAGGCTTTGGCTACCGTGGCTACCCCCCAAAACCCGATCCTGCAGGTGGGCATCTTGCAACGGTTTGGCCGCTCCGAGACAGATGAGGTGGAATTGGCTGCCCCGGCAGGTTCCCTGCTGACCTTACAATTCGAGCAAGCCGATGGTACCCCTCAGACCCAGCGCACCGCTCAAGTCACCATCGGTATTGTCAATCGCGCCCTGACAACCCCAGAAACGATCCATCGACTGATCCTGAGCAGCCACAAAAGTTTTGAGAGTGCCGAGGCCAATGCCAACCACTGGCAGTCTTTGGGCATTAGCACCGAGATCGCTCAACCGGAGGAATGGCAGGTGTGGGCCCACCGCGCCTATACCCCCCAACAACTGACGCAAATCCACCTCTATGCCCAAGAAGAAGGGATCCCGAATGTCAGGGCGGTGGTACAAGAGCGGCAAGAGCGGGCCGAGCTGAGCTGGGTTCACGACCATTTCCGCTACCATCGCACCCGCCTGACGGTTACCTCCGATGCTGGATACCTACGGGTGAACGACCGTTACTATGCCGGATCCCTGACGATTCAGCCCAATGCCTACGGCAGCTATACGGTGGTCAATGCTGTGCCGTTAGAAACCTACCTGCGGGGGGTAGTGCCCCATGAAGTGGGGCCGGGGGCACCCTTTGCCGCCATGGCCGCTCAGGCGATTTTGGCCCGCACCTACGCCCTAAAGAACCTGCACCGCTTTCAGATCGATGACTACCAGATCTGCGCCAATACCCACTGCCAAGTGTATCGCGGGCTCACCGGGACTAACCCCCGCACCGACGAGGCGATTCGACAAACCAGTGGCCAGGTGCTCACTTACAATGGCGAACTGGTGGATGCGGTGTATTCTTCCACCAATGGCGGGGTTTCCGCCGCGTTTGAAGATGTCTGGGATGGGGATCCGCGCCCCTACCTCCGTCCACAAGCGGATATTGCCCATCAACCGGGTCAGTCGTTGGATTTGCGCCAGGAGAGCAGCTTTCAATCCTTCTTGGCGCAGCGGGAAGGCTTCAACGAAGTGGGGGTATCTCGCCTGTTCCGTTGGGAATTTGCCCAGTCCTTGAACGAGCTGAATGCACAACTGCGGGCGGCCCAAGACTATTTGGGGATCCCGATGCCGCAGTGGACCAGCATCAAGGGCATGAACATTCTGGAGCGCTCCGCCAGTGGCCGCGTGCAGGCGATGCAGTTGGATTTACAAACGACAGAAGGGCTGTATTCGATCACTTTGCACAAGGATCAGGTGCGCCTAGCCTTTCCGCGTCTGTACAGCACCATGTTTCGGGTAGAGCCCCTGAAGCAGGGGGATCAATTGACGGGTTACCAATTTGTTGGCGGAGGATTTGGACACGGGGTTGGCTTGAGTCAATACGGCTCCTACACCCTGGCACGGCAGGGGTTTAGCCCGGCGCAGATTCTGGAGTTTTACTATCCCGGCACCACCTTGGCCCCCTTGGGATCCCTGTCTTTGCAATTGCCGGATGCTTCCGTCGCCCATTCTGGCCATTAGGATTTTGGGTATGGTGAATCTTCCTACCGACTCTGTACCCACTGTCTCAGGGGAGCTAGACGGAATTGAAAGACCCTCCAATCCTTCCGCAGCGCCAGAAGATTTGCCCTCCTACGGGATCCCAACTGCGCCGCCGGGGTTTAAGTCGGGCTTTGTGGCCTTAATCGGGCGGCCCAATGTCGGCAAATCCACCCTGCTCAATGCCCTGGTTGGCCAAAAAATTGCCATTACCTCGCCGGTTGCCCAAACCACCCGCAACCGCCTGCAGGGGATCCTCTCCTTGCCGGAAGCCCAGATCATCTGGGTGGATACCCCCGGTATCCACAAGCCCCACCATCGGCTGGGGGAAATTTTGGTCCACAATGCCCAGGCTGCCATGGCCGCTGTCGATGCCATCCTCTTTGTGGTGGATGGATCCGTGCCCGCCGGTCGAGGGGATGCCTTTATCGCCGAGCGGATCCCGGCCCACTCTCCCTGTGTGATCGTCTGCAATAAGTCGGATCTTGCCCCCAAGGATGCTCAAACTCGGCAAGCCCATCAGGAAAGCTACCAAGCCCTGCGGCCCCAAGCCCCTGTGGTGTGGGTCTCTGGGCTGGATCCCAGCAGTTTGGATCCCTTGCTCCGAGCCACCATCGATTTACTTCCCAATGGGCCTTACTACTACCCGCCGGATTTGGTGACGGATCAGCCGGAGCGCTTCATCATGGCCGAGCTGATTCGAGAACAGGTGCTGCTGCACACCCGTGAGGAAGTCCCCCATTCGGTGGCGGTGAATATTGATCAAGTGGAAGAAACCCCCAGCCTAACGCGCATCTTGGCCACCCTCTCGGTGGAGCGGGACTCACAAAAGGGGATCCTGATCGGCAAACGGGGGGAAATGCTCAAGCAAATCGGCCAGGCTGCCCGCCTGCAAATCCAGAAGCTCATCCTAGGCAAAGTGTATCTGGAGCTTTTCGTGAAGGTGAGGCCCCATTGGCGGCGGTCGGAGCGCACCCTTGGCGATTTGGGCTATCGAGCCGAAACTTGAACCCCTAGCCCTTCTGCCAGCTCACCATGGCCATCTGATTGGCTTGGTCATTCAGCCAGTAACGACCGTCCCGGTACTCCAGGATCCCCTCTAGGTAGGCGTGGATCTCCTCCCGACTGAGCACAGAGGCCAACTCTGGCCTCCAGCAGAGCAGGGCTGTAGCGAACTCAGTTAATTCCTCCACCTCAGGGTAGGAACGGCTGGATCCCTTGGCGATCTGCACATCGGCCCAAATCCCCACTTGCGTGAGTGCCCCGTAGAGATCCAGGAACACCGGTTCAGGCGGACGAGACTCCCCATGCAAGCGGAGAAACAAGGGATCCAAAAAAGCATCGATCTGATGGGTGCGAATCTGCATCAGACAAAATCGGCCTGTTGCTGTTTTTAAGGCTTGCAGGTAGGGTTCCATCTCCCTGACCCAGTAAAAGGCATGGGCACAGATCACCCCATCCACCGGCGGTAGATCCGCCAGGGCCTCAGGCCAGGATCCCTGTAGAGTTTGAATGTTGGGGCTCCCTTGCTCCGCAGCGATCAACTGTAACTGCTGCAACATTTCCGGCGAGGGATCCAACGCAATCACCTGTTTGACCCAAGGGGCAATCGGCAAGCTGTATCGCCCTGCCCCAGCCCCAATATCCAAAATCACGTCATCCGGTTGTACCCGAACGCGCATCGCCTGCACAAAGGGATCGGTTGTGGGCAAATTGCGGGTCATCCGGGCAAAGCGGGGAGCAGCCACAGCCCAAAACCCCAAATCCCCCATGCGCGGACTCTGCCAACGCACATTCTGCGCTTCCCGAGCTTCCACCCGATCCCGCCAGCGGGCAAACCAATCGATGGGTTCAACCGAGAGAGGTGGGGTCAGGGTTTCAGTCATGGCAGCCAAAGCGTTAATCATCCAAGCTTGATGATACGGAAGGGGATCCCCAATGTTCGGTGGGTTGGGCAACAGTTTCCAAGCGATGGGGTCGGGATCCCAGCGGGTTGAGGTTTACCTCGACTCCCTCTCGGTTGTGGACGGTCAGTGCATCACCATGCCGCCATCGATATTGAACACCTGCCCCGTAATGTAGGCTGCTGCTGGATCGGCGGCCAGAAAGCGCACCAGCCCCGCCACTTCCGCCGGGGATCCCATCCGGCCTAGGGGAATTTGCGCCACGATCGGGGTGGCATCCAGTTTCTCCGTCATTTGGGTAGCGATAAACCCCGGAGCAACGGCATTGACGGTAATGTTGCGGCTGGCCAGTTCCCGGGCTGCAGATTTGGTCAGACCCACCACCCCTGCCTTGGCGGCGCTGTAGTTGGCTTGCCCCGCATTCCCCACTAACCCCACCACAGAGGTGATGTTGATGATGCGCCCTTGCCGTTGTTTCACCATGATCTTGGCTGCTGCCTTCAAACAGAGGAAAACCCCCGTCAGGTTGAGATCCAGCACCGCCTGCCAATCTTCCGGCTTCATGCGCAGCAGCAGCGTGTCACGGGTGATGCCGGCGTTATTCACCAGCACATCCACTCGGCCCCAGCGCTCCATGACCTGAGCAAAAAGGCCCTCTACGGACTCCGCTTGTGAAACATCGGCGGACAGGGCAATCCCTGGGGATCCCAGCGCTGCCATCTCCTCCAACAAGGACTCAGCCTCAGCACCCGAACGCGCATAGTTAATCGCCACTTTTGCCCCCAGCGCTGCCAAATGGAGGGCAATCGCTCGGCCAATCCCCCGACTGGCTCCCGTGACGATCACCACTTGGTCTTGCAGAGAGGGCAAAGGGAGAAGCTCAGACATAAGCGGCAGGTTCCTGAACGATTCCAACAGCCGCAACAGTATATGACGCTTTGGGGGAGGCTGATGCTAAGGGTAGGAACCATCCCGGTGTTTGCACAGTTGGGCAGAAGTGGGTTTACGCCCCTTCAATTTGCCCATCTGATAGTTACCCTGCTTCAGTTTGATGTGCTCCCGACATCCCAAAAGAGTCAGGCTAACCGTCCAATCCTTCTCCCTAAAAGCAAAGATCCGGGCATCGTAATCAGCCGATGTGGGCCGAAACGTCTTTATCGGCTTACCTTTCAGTTTGGAGGTTTTGCGGTTAGCCCCAACACGGGCACAAACTCTGACAGCTTGATTGGCACTCAACCCAAACCGTTCCCGCAACTCCTGATAGACCAAACTCTGAATTGTGGTCTTACTGGTTACGGAGGCTTTGACGGACTGATTGGCAAAATTGCAGGCATCGGCAAACGCCTGCAACAAAGCTTCCATCTTGACGCTTTGTTCAGGAGTGGGTTGAAGCCTGCAAACAAGTGTCAGTGTTTGTTCCATAACAGAACTATATGCGACTAAAGTCGCGCTCGCCTTTCCTCCCCGCACTAAAGTGGTGGGGCTTCCAGGTGTAAGTGATGTTCGTGATAATGTTTTTATTCCTAGTTCCTACCGTAATGGGTGCCGACCATGCCAGATTTTCTGCCCTACGCCTACTTTCAGGGCCAGATTGTCCCCTTTGCTGAGGCGAAGATCTCCATTGCCACCCATGCGTTGCATTACGGGACGGCGGCGTTTGGCGGCTTGCGCGGGATCCCGGATCCGCAAAACCCTGACCAAATTCTGTTGTTCCGGCTGGATCGCCATTGCCAACGACTGAGCCAAAGTGCCCATCTGCTCTGCTTTGATCTGCCTGCCGACCGGATTGAGCAGGTGATTGTGGCGCTGATCCAAAAAAATCGCCCCTCCTCCTCCTTCTACATCCGCCCTCTGGTATACACCTCAGATCTGGGTATTTCGCCCCGCCTGCACAACATCGAGAAAGACTTTTTCGTCTATGGCCTGGAACTGGGGGATTATCTCTCGCCGGAGGGGGTGAGTTGTCGCATCAGCTCTTGGGCCCGGCAAGAGGATCGCAGTCTGCCGTTGCGGGGCAAAATCAGCGGTGCTTACATTACTTCCTCTCTGGCCAAGACCGAGGCTGTCCAGGCGGGCTATGACGAAGCGATTTTGATGAACTCCCAGGGCAAAGTCAGCGAAGCCTCGGGCATGAATATTTTCATCGTGCGCAACGGCATTCTGATCACTCCCGGCTTTGACCAAGACATTTTGGAAGGGATCACCCGCGATAGCATCCTCACGCTGGCTCGTGACCTTGGCATCCCAACCCAAGAACGCCCCATCGACAAATCGGAACTGTTCATCGCCGACGAAGTCTTTTTAACGGGGACTGCTGCCAAAATCACCCCAGTTCGTCAAATTGAGCAATACCAAATGCCAGCTAACCGCCCCATCACTGAGCAGTTGCGACAAAAACTGGCGGCAATTACAGAAAATCGGGATCCCGACTATCCCCACTGGGTGAAGGTGGTTCGCTTCGATGATTAGAGTCGATTGGAGTGATGGGTACATCTGGGATCCCCAGCCCTGAAACCAGCGGGAGTCGGTTCAGTTGGATTCAGGGCTGATGCTGTTACTCCCTTGGCAGAACGACAAAGATTGTAATACTCAAGTTCTTTTTTGTGTCAGCAGATTAATTTGTTTCACATTCCCCTCGCTTGCCGTTAGGGATCCCTGTCGCTCGGGGTTGAATTGTCTAGCCTGGGGTAAGAGGCTCACCCAGAATGGAGCTTTTCTAAGGCAAGTTGCGTTGTTATGAATGCCAGTGAATGTCAGGTTGCATCGATCTTTTTGGCTTGCCTAGCAACCGTTGAGCTGAGCCGTTGTCACTGCTTTTTCACGGATCCTTTACGGATCCTTTCTACTGCGGCTCTGGTGACCGGATTGCCGGAGGGACAGGCTCTGTCGGTGATAGTTTAGGAGTCATTGCTTATGAGCATTCTGATTCGTCGTTCACCCAGCATGACGAGGGGTTGGAGGTGGGATGGATTTTGTCAGTGGATTACCAGTACCGAAAACCGCCTTTACATCGGCTGGTTTGGGGTGCTGATGATCCCAACTTTATTGGCAGCTGCTATTTGTTTTGTCATTGCCTTTATTGCAGCCCCTCCTGTGGATATGGACGGGATCCGTGAACCGATAATTGGCTCATTGATGGGAGGAAACAACTTCATTTCTGCAGCGGTTGTCCCCACTTCAGCAGCCATTGGTTTGCATTTTTACCCGATTTGGGAAGCGGCTTCCTTGGATGAGTGGTTGTACAACGGCGGCCCCTATCAACTGATCGTGCTGCACTTTTTGATCGGGGTTTGGTGCTACCTGGGTCGGCTGTGGGAGCTGAGCTATCGGCTGGGAATGCGCCCCTGGATTGCAGTGGCCTTTTCGGCGCCGGCGGCGGCTGCCACAGCGGTGTTGTTGGTCTACCCCATTGGTCAGGGCAGTTTCTCAGAAGGCTTGCCCCTCGGCATTGCCGGCACCTTCCATTTCATGTTGGCCTTCCAGGCTGACCACAACATTTTGATGCATCCCACCAGTTGGCTGGGGGTAGCTGGGGTCTTTGGCGGAGCCTTGCTGGCTGCCGTGCACGGTTCTTTGGTCACCTCTAGCTTGATCCGAGAAACCAGCGAGATGGAATCGGCCAATGCCGGCTATCGCTTCGGCCAGCAGGAGGTGACCTACAACTTTATGGCCGGGCACTATGGCTTTTTGGGGCGGTTGTGGGTGCCCAGCCTCGGCTTCAAAAACAGTCGTTCCGTTCACTTTTGGATGGCGGCCCTGCCCACTGTCGGCATTTGGGCGGCAGCAATTGGGATCGGCCTGATGAGCTTTAACCTGAACGGGTTGAATTTCAACCAGTCGATTCTGGATAGTCAGGGGCATTTTATCGGTACCTATGCGGATGTGCTCAACCGCGCCAATTTGGGGATCCAGGCGATGCATTCCCCCAATGCCCATCATTTCCCGCTGTTGTTGGCGTCAGAGGATCTGCAATCTCTTGGTTAAGAGCTGGTTAAGAGGCTAGGCTGAGGTCATCAGGCTGAGAGCAGTTTCGGCTAGAGCGGCAAGGTGGCTGGTGAGGAGTGTTCATCTGCGATAGGGACTGTTTACCCTACGAGGAGGAGCTGGCCATGGAACTGTTTGACTATGTGGTGTTGGGTGCTGGATTGGGGGGATTGGCAGCAGCGGCTTGCCTGAGCCGTCAGGGAGCCCGCGTGGCAGTGCTGGAGAAACACTATTTGCCCGGAGGCTGTTGCCATACCTTCGACTACGGGAACTACCGCTTTTGCGCGGATGTCCACTACATTTCCCAGTGTGGGCCGGGGCAGGCCATCGACCAGTTTCTCAACTACATTGGCCGCGAGGTTGCATTCAATTCACTGGATCCCGATTGCATTGATCGGGTAATCACCCCAGAGGTGGACTTTGCTATTCCCTTGGGTTGGGAGAACTTGCGTAACCGCCTGTTGGATCGATTCCCCGAAGAAGCAGCGGCAATCAACCGCTACTGTGATGAAATTCAGCGCCTACACGCAGACATTCACCAGCTCAACCAAGAGGTGCGCTGGTACGACCCCAAATGGTACGACTGGTTGAAACTGCCTAAGTATTTCAACCTGTTCCAGAAACGGCACTGGACACTTCAGGATCTCTACGATCGGGTCGGTGTTTCGCCAAAGCTGCAAGCACTTCTGGCCGGGCAAAGCGGTGATTATGCCCTGCCCCCAAAAGAGATCGCCCTGCTCACCCACACTGCGCTGGTTTGGGATTACTCGGAAGGGGCCTATTATCCACGGGAACACTTCAAGGGCTTTGTGGACACGATTGTGGATGCGATTGTGCAGGCGGGAGGGACCATCCGCTATTCCACTCCGGTCGAACACATCGAAGCCAAAAGTGGCGTGGTGGAATGGGTAACGGCGGGGGGAACTCACTTTGTTGCCAGCAAAGCCTACATTAGCGATCTGGATCCAAAACTAACGGTAGACCTGATGCACGGGGGATCCCTGAGCCAAGCGGAGCGACAGCGCCTCACCAACTACGAGTATTCCGCCAGTGCCTTTAACATCTACCTGGGTCTGGATAGCCGCTTTAACCCGGCCCGCTATGGCATCGGTAACTGGAACATTTGGTACTATCCCGACGGGGATCTGAACCGCGCCTACGACCAACAACTGGCGGGCAACCTGGAGCACCCCTGGATTTTCCTTTCTTGCCCAACCGTAAAATCCGACGAACCGGGTATGGCTCCTCCTGGACATCATGTGTTGGAAATTGCTACCGTCTGTCCCTACGAACCCTTTAAGCAACTGCACGACGCGGATCCCAAAGCCTACAAAGCCAAAAAACGGGAGGTTTACCAGGCGGTGATGAGCAGCGTGCGGGATCTGATCCCGGATGTGGATCGGTATATCCGCATGAAAGTGTACGGTACCCCCACTACCAGCGAGCATTTCCTCGGCCAACCTCGAGGCAACATCTACGGCGCGAAGTTGGTGCCCAAGCAAGTGGGGCTACATCGCCTCGGCTATGAAACGGAACTGCCCAACCTCTTTTTGGTGGGGGCCAGTGCCGGGTATCCGAGTGTACCGGGGGTGATCAGCAACGGCATGGATGTGGTGGAGCTGATTACAGACAAGCGAGTGCGCCGTTCTCCGGTGGGTATTTCTGCGGGGGTGTAAGTCAGGGATCCCCACAACCCGAGAAACTCTAGGGTTTATCCAGCTCGAAGGCGCGGTGAATCGTTCGTAAGGCGAGGAGACCCTGCTCACGGCGCACCACACAGCTCACCTTAATTTCAGAGGTGGCGATCATCTCGATGTTGATCCCGGCTGCCGCCAGGGTGGCAAACAGATGGGCGGCCACCCCCGGATGGGCTTCCATTTCCGCCCCGACAATGCTGACCTTGGCAATCTCGTGATCGATATCGACTCCCGCCGCCTGCAGGTCTCGGGCCACCTGCTGACACACCGCTTCCGCTGCCCCCGCCTGATCCTGGGGCACCGTGAAGGCAATGTCGTTGCTCGGGATCCCGTTGTGGTAGCCCCGCTGGCTTTGGATGATCGTATCGACAATCACTCCGGCGGCAGCCAACTGTCCGAACAAATGGGCAGCCGTTCCCGGTCGATCCGGTACCTTACGAATGCCTAGGCGGGATTGCTTTAGATCCAGAGCGATACCCCGTACAGGGTGGCGGGCCGCTGGTTGGAGCGGATCCCTAGGGAAAGGTTGAGGCCGATGTAAACGGGGGATCACCTGAAACGATTCCCCCAGCGCCAAGGCGGCATCACCGGCTCGCTCAGCAGCTACCACACAGCTTACTTTCATCTCCGACATCGAAATCATCTGCAGGTTGATCCCCGCCTTCGCCAGCACCTGAAACATCTGGGCGGCGATCCCTGGTCGCCCAATCATCCCCACTCCAGCAATGCTGACTTTGGCCACCGCCTCATCCACCATGACCGCCTCACACCCCAGCTCTTGGCCGATGCGTTGGGCCACTGCTGCTGCCTCCCTAACCTGAGAGCGGCTGACGGTGAAGGCAATGTCATTGGTGGGTTGAGTGGAGAGCGATGCATCTTCCGGGCTAAATTGTAGCGACTGCAAAATCAAATCCACATTCACCCCTGCTGCTGCAATGCCTTGGAAAAGCTGAGCAGCAATCCCGGGCCGATCCGGTACCCCCACCAGCACCAACTTGGCCTGATCCCGGTCCACCTCGACGGTATCTACTGCCAAGCCCATCTCTAATCCCCCCCTAGGGATACCCGGCGGAGCAGGGGGAGACACAATGAACGTGCCCAGGTTTGCCTCCTCCCCCTGGAAGGGCAGCAAACTGGAACGCACCCGCAGCTTCACTCCATAGTTGCGGGCGATCTCCACCGAGCGGGGATGCAACACCTGCGCCCCCAAACTGGCCAACTCCAGCATTTCGGCACTGGTGATCTCCGGCAGCAGCCTGGCTTCTGGCACCTTGCGCGGGTCGGTGGTAAAAACGCCGGGCACATCCGTGTAGATCTCGCACAGCTGCGCTTGTAATGCCACTGCCAAGGCTACCGCCGTGGTATCGGATCCCCCTCGACCTAAGGTGGTAATCTCCAGCTCCGTCGGGCTGGTAATGCCCTGAAACCCGGCCACCACCACCACCTCCCCCCGTTCCAAATGATGCTGGAGGCGCTCGGTGTGGATCTCCAAAATGCGGGCCCGCATGTGATCCCGCGTGGTAAAAATGCCCACCTGCGCTGCTGTCATGGAAAGGGCGGTATACCCCAGTTGTTGTAGGGCTAGGGCCAGAAGGGCAATGCTCACCTGTTCGCCAGTGGACAGGAGCATATCCCATTCCCGCTGCTGGCTGGGGGTGGTTGGGGATCCCGCTAAGAGTTGCTCCGCCAACTGCACCAGGCGGTCGGTTTCATCCCCCATCGCCGAGACCACCACCACCACCCGATGTCCCTGTTCCACCGTATGGGCTACCCGCTTGGCTACCGCCCGAATCCGTTCGATGGAGCCGACAGACGTTCCACCGTATTTCTGGACAATTAGGCTGGGCTTCATGACCGTGGGCACTACATCAAGACGTGGTCAGGATCCTACCCCGGATCTAGGCCAAGCCAAGCCAAGTTTGTAAAAAAGGCGGCACCGGCAACAGGATTAACACCAGCAAAGTCAGCATCCCCAACCCCAGTAGATCCCGCCCCTCGTCCAGTTCCGTTACATCGTTGAGGGCAGGCTCATCGGCACTGGAAATCACAAACAGCAACAGGGCCCACAACAACAGCCAAGGCTGCACCGTCAAAGCCAACAGCAACACCAACCAACGGGCCACCCGACCCACATTTGCCCCCATCTGCTGCCCATAGACCGCATGCACAATGTGCCCGCCATCCAATTGGCCCACTGGCATCAAGTTAAAAGCAATCACCACCAACCCCAACCATCCGGCAAAGGCCAGCGGATGCAAATCAATCACCTGCCCCGGCTGCAACTGATCCCAGAGCACCATGCGGGAGAGGATCCCGAGCAGCACCGACAAGCGCGGATCAATTTGATGAAAACTAATCGGGGTTGGTTGCCCTTCTGGCACAGCAGGGGCCGCCTGAGGCTCTGAAAAAAACAAGCCCAACAGCAACATTCCCAAGGCGACGATACTGCCCGCCAGTGGTCCAGAAATGCCGATATCAAACAGCACCTTGCGATTGGGTACCGGCTCTTTCAACTGGATAAACGCCCCAAAGGTTCCCAACACAAAGGGCACCGGGATGAAATAGGGCAGTGAGGTTTTGATGTTGTGGCGGCGGGCCACCCAGTAGCGAGTCCACTCATGGGATCCCAAAATGGCCAGAATCGCCAGGGCATAGGGTAACCCCTTCATCAGAGAGGGCAGATGCAACAGTTGGTCAGCACTGACCCCCGCCGCCTGCGCCCCGGCACTGAGGGTGGTCCAGAAGGTGAACAGCAGCAGCCCCATCGCCAAAATCGGCAGATCCCCATTGGCTGTCAAAGAGCGCCGCGCCGCTGGATTGGGCACCAAAGCAAAAAAGGGCTTACCGGCAAACCCCTCCTGCAATACCAGCAAAAAGCGATTGCCAAAGGTGTTTTCTACATTCTGCTGCACCCGCTCGTAGGCTTCGCTGGGATCCGCTCGCAAATTGCCCCGACAGATAATCGCCTGCGGACGGTACTCCACGTTTTGCAGATAAAAAACATTCCAAGGAAAACAGTTGCTCAGTTTCTCGCGGGGAACCTCCGAAATTGGGGTATGAGCCAAGGCAACCGGTTGTGTCAGCGAGAGGGAGTCCTCAATCGGCTCGGTAGGGGTCTCTTCTTCGGGGTCTGGATCCGGTTCGGTCTCGGCATCTGGGGAAGGATTCTCCACTTCTGGCTTAGGGCCGGCTGTTGGGGGTCGAAGGCGTCCCCGCCGCACCAGGGTCATGCTGGTGAAATAAGAGGTGAGAAATAACACCAGCATCACCAAAGGCGGCATCTCGTACTGGAAGACTTGTCGCCCCAACACCCACACCAAGGGCGGCATCATCATCACCAGCCACAGGATCCGCCACGGCACCTTCGAGAGGCGGGCCACACTTTTTTGGAGCAGCAGGTAGGTTACAGAACCCACCAGTGCCAAGAGGATCCAATCTGCCATGAGTTGCAAGAAGAAGGGAATAGGGGAGAATACCTCTACCAAGCTAGCGGTAAATCCAATCACCCTGCTACGGCTCTGCCAGAGCTGGGAGCCGCTGACGCGCAAGGGATCCCCTCAAGAGCCAAATTTCTGCTTGGCCTGTTCGTAGATTTCCACGGTGATTTGCTGGATCCCAGATTCTTGGGCAAATTTTTCGATCTTCTTACGGGCGGCAGGGCGCACAAAAAAAGGGATCTCCTTGAGGCGAGCTTCTGCTTCCGGAGTCCATTGCACGGCTTCGCTCACGAGAGACCCCCTGAGCTCCAACGCAACATCCATCCTGGCAGAAAGGTCTCTCCCGTCATGCCCCGCAAGGTGAAATAGACAAACAGTAGCAGCAAAAGGCAGCCCAGGGTCACCATAGCCCCTGCCGTCGGGCTTTTGCGATACAGATTCACGAACGGCTGTACACCAGCCCAGATCCCTCCCAGCAAGACCGTGACAAAGTAGGTGGGATAACGGGAGACATTCTCCACAAATTGATCTTCCAGTTTGCGGGGAGGCTGCGGTTGCGGCATAGGTGAAACCAACCCAACTTACCCTCAGTTTGCCACAAGTACGGGATCCCTGGGGAAACGCTCTATTGTAGGGTTCGTATAACTTTCAACTTTACTAGAACCCAACCCGAACTCAACATAATCATCATGACGATTCGGCATGAAATGTTTGGCATGAAAGGCAAAGAGGCGAGATCAATCCTTGGCCAAGGATAGGGACAACCTCACTTTTGTTATCTACAATCCCTGCTGAGGGATCCGCTGCTGGCTCCCGGAGCAAGTGCTGGAACGATTGAGGGGTGAACAATGGAGAAGGGGTTGGTACTGGGGTTGCTGGTTGGGGGAGTCGGGATCCCGTTGTGGGCGCAGCCTGGCTGGGCAGGGTGTGGGTTTCCACGTGGAGCGGGGAATTTGTTTTTTTCCTTGCAACCGGAGATCTTTCGGCCTCGTACTCGCTTTGACGAGGGGGGGCGAGTGGTGTCGGCTTTTTCAGAGTTTGATGAAACCAGCCTGAATGTTTTTGCGGAAGCAGGCCTGACGGATCGTCTCACCCTCAATCTGAATACGGCCTACACTTTTCTGGAAAATCGCTTTGCCAGTGGTGAGGATACGGTGACCCAACGCAATCAGGGGTTGCGCGATGTGGAAGTGGGCTTGCGCTATTCCTGGGGGAACGGGGATCCCTTCTTTTCAGGCCAGTTAACGGCTTTGATCCCACCCGGTTATGATACTCAAACTACCCCCCTGCCGTTGGGATACGGCGTTTTTGGCTATGACCTAAGTGGGGGTGTGGCGGTTTCTGGGCGGGTTGGATCCTTGCCCAGTTTCTTCGACTCCTGCCTCACCTTTCGGGATTACCTGGGTTACCCTGGCAACCGCATCAAAGCCAACCTCACCGTCGGTGCGGATCTCCTGCCCAGCCTACAAACGATCCTCTCGCTGGATGGAGATTTTACGCTGGGTAATGGCGCTCCCCTCCTCTTTGAGGGCAACCCCGTGCAAGACCCGGACTACGACAACCTGAAGCTCTCCGGTCAATTCAACTGGCGACTGGATCCCGGTTGGACGCTGGGCTTGGGAGGATTTCATTACGTGAGTGGACGGAATACCAGCGCAGGTGGCGGGATCACCGGTTATGTCTGGCTAAGTTATTGAAAAGTTATTGAATTAGACGAAATGTTGCAGGATATCCGCTTGGATCCCAGGGATCTGTTGAGGCAGATCTAGGATGAGTTTTGGTGAATTTTGGCCCTCGATCAGAGAACCACCGCGTCCACGGGAAGGAGTCCTCTCATGCCTCGATTTGAAAATGTGATTGCCGCCATTGATGGCAGTGGCACCACTGAGCAGATGATCCACACCCTGCTCTCCTTACCAGCCTTTGCCAAGTGCAATGTAACGTTGCTGCATGCGGTACCTTCCCAAACCTCAGCGGAAGACATGCGGACAGCGTGGCAAAAGGGGCAAGACCTGTTGGCCAAAACCCTACAAAGCTTCCCAGCTCAGCCCGGCGTCAAGATCAGCACTCAACTGGTGGAAGGGGATCCCAAGGTGGTGGTGTTGGAGGTGGCGGAGTCGCTACCGGATCCGTTGATTGTGATGGGATCCCGGGGTCGCAATCGCATTATTGCTATTTTGCAAAATTCTGTCAGCCAATACGTGTTTCAGCTCTCCTCCTGTCCGATGTTGCTGGTGAAAGACGATGCCTACGTCAAGTATCCCAATCGGGTTATGGTGGCCCTTAACGACTCCCCCAGTGCTTGGGAGGCTCTCTCCACCGCCATAGATCTGGTCTCTGGCATTCAGGGAACCCAGATTTTTCTGGCCCGTGTGCAACTGGATGCCGACAACCAAAGCAGCGATCCAGTCCTGAATCGGGCCATCGACACCCTAAAAAACCGGCACATTGGCTATCAGGTCTTCACCGCCGTTGGGGATCCCGGTACAGAGATCGTGCGTTTGGCTGAACAAAGCAATGCCGACCTGTTGGTGATGGGATCCCCAGACCGTCGGCCCACGATTGCCCGTAGCATTCCTGACCTGGATCGGCTGTTAGGCCGTTCCATCTCCGACTACGTCCGAGTTCATATCGGTTGTCCGGTCCTGATGGTGCGCTCGAGTAAGGACACTGACTAATCTTGCTCAAAGATCTGTCCCAAGGCCGCAGGTGGCGTTGCCTTTACCGTTTGCTGAATCCAGCGCCGCAGTCGCGGCGGGATCCCACGCAAGCCATACTCCCACCATTCCCCTGAGGTGAGCACCAACACCAGAATCATCAATACAAAGGGGGCAACGGTAAAAACTTGGGTGGGAACAGCGCGGATGGTGGTTTGGGCAACCCCGGCAAAGGATTGCAAAATCCCAAACAAGTAAGCGCCCAGGGCCGCTCGCAGCGGATTCCAACCACCAAAAATCACGATGGCCAGAGCTATCCAGCCATAGCCCGCCGTATGTCGGTGGCTCCAACCGGCCTTGAAATCCAGAGAAAAGGCAGCTCCGGCAATACCCAAAAGGGATCCCCCCAAGAGGGTATAGGCGTATCGCCAGAAGATCACATCAGTACCGCGAGCAAAAGCTGCCGCCGGTTGTTCCCCCATGGCTCGCAACATGAGGCCCGGTCGAGTGCGATAGAAAAAGAACCAGGATCCCCCAATGAGAACGTAGCTGGCATACACCAACAGATCACCGCGAAAAAAGAGTGGCCCCAACACCGGCACATCCCGCAGAATCGGAATCGGCAAGTTCGGCACCGTCGGCCCTGGGATCCGCACAAATGGGTTGCCCAAAAATGAGGATAAATCCGCCCCCAACAGAGCCAACACGAAACCGATGGCAATTTGGGATCCCTTCAAGCTTATGGAACCAAAAGCGACGATCAGGGCAAACAAGGCTCCTACCGCGGCGGCGGCCCCAAAACCCAGCCAGAGGTTTCCGGTTAGCTTGGCTGTGGCAAACCCGGCCATAGCAGCCAGCATGATCGTCCCTTCGGCAGAGAGATTGATCACTCCGGCTCGTTCGGTGATGGTTTCCCCGACACAGGCAAATACCAGCGGTGTGGCGGTCGCAATGGCGGTCGAGAGGATGGCGATCAGTTGAGCCATGTTCATAAAGTCCTCCAGGAAACCTCATCCCCTTGCACTGCGAGACTGACAGATAACCCTTCTTCTGGGGTGACGGTATAACATCACTGGGTTTGAGGGGTAGTACAAGTTCCTAATTTCACCCCTCATTTCAACTGCGGGGAATTGCAGGTGAAATCTCACCCCACCACTCGCTCTTCTGGGCCGCCATCTTCCCGGAAGCGATAGTAATAGCCCTCATCGGCAAAATTCTGTTCTTCCAGCACATGCAAAAACAAGCGCCGCTGGAGACACTCTTGACCCACCTGTACCGCCTCAGGCCGGCTGATCTGAAAGTGGCCCGCCAACCAAGTCACTGCATCCGAGCCCACAAAACACTTTTCAAACTTGCGCAGCCGCCAACGCCGATCTTCGACTCGGATGTCCCGCCGCATTTGTTGACAGGTGGTTGCTAAGAAGGAGTCGTAGGCCACAGCCACCAACTGCGGTTGATGTAGGGCCAGCCGGTACCCGTAGTCATCTTGAACCAACAGACAAAATTCCCGTTCTTCCAGAGGATGCTCCAGACGGCTCCGACATTGCTCTATGGCCTCCTCTAGATCGGTTCCCAATAGCCGCTCGCAGTAGTAACACTGATTTTGAAAGATCAGTCCCAAAACCGGATGCGGGATCCCTGGGCGCAGCACACCGCTCCGTTGATATTCACGGGGTTGCAGCAGCAAGACCCGATCCCGCTTATCCCCAAACAGATCGGTGCTTTTCAGGCTGACGGTGCTGGCTTTGATGCTGCGGTACTCCAGTGACTCGGCATACCGTCCGATCTCTTCTTCGGTCATTTCGCGGCGGTAGTAACGAGCTTTGGTATCGGGGCCAAATTCGATCAAATCCCCATCTTCCAAATCCTGGGAGGTACAAGGGATCCCATTCAGCCGGATCCCATTGGTGCTACGTTTCCCTTCGGCATTGCCATCCAAGATGCGGTAGCGATAGCCAGAGCTGGCGGGCACCCTCAGCAACAGCGCATGTTGTCGGGAAATGGAGCTGGACTGGAGCGGAATCGAGTTTTGCGGATCCCGGCCCAAAGAATAGGTGGCCGCATCCAAGATTAGGGCTCGCCGTCCCTGTGGGTCATCCAGCACCAACACATGACGCAACTGTGGGGATCCAGAACCAGTCATGCCCAACCCTCCTAAAGGATAAAGGCTCCTGGGTTACTCTTCCGCATCCAGAATGCGGGGCACCTTAAAGAAGGTATCGGCACGGTCGGGAGCATTGGAGAGGATCCCTTCCGTATCTGGGTAGGGTTGCACCTCATCCAGGCGGGTGGGCAATTCCATATCCAACACATGGAAGGTGGGCTCGACGCCTTCTGTATCCAGCTCCTTCAGTTGCTCCACGTAGGCCAAAATGTCCGCTAGCTGCTCTGTAAACTGGATCTCCTCTTCCTCACTCAGCTCCAGACGAGCCAAATGAGCAACGTGTTGTACCTCTTCCCGTTTCAGCATCAGCCCCTCTGGTCTGTAAGCACCTAGCAGGTTATTAATTTAACCTATTTTGAGAGTGGCTCCCTCCTCAGTACACTTCCAGATTGGCTCGCCCGGTGATTTTTAACCAGTTTTGCGCCTCGATGTAGTTGTTGGGGGCAATGCGAATGGCACGAATCCAGTATTGGGCCGCCTCATCAAACAGGGCCTCGGCTGCTTCTTCATCTCCGGCTTCCAGGCTGGCTTCGCCCCGATGGTGTAGCAGCACGGCGATGTTGTTCAATGCAGAGCACAGACGCGGATTGAGTTCTAGGGCCTGTTGGTAGTGCTCGAGGGCTTTGTCGATCTCACCGTTGCTTTGATAGATCAAGCCCATGTTGTAGAGGATGTAACTGCGGTCTTCCTCCCCTTCCTCTAGAGCGAGGGCTTCTTTGTAGTTATCCAGGGCTTCGGCGTATTCTCCATCCCCTTGGGCAGCCATGCCATCCCGGTAGTAGGCAAAGGCTTTTTTCTGGTCGGAACTCACCCCTGGCATCAGTTTGAGAATCAGATCCGCCATGACGGTGAAGCTCTTGTCAATGAAGTTGTCGTTCTTCATGCTGCGCGGCATGGTTGACCTCTTGGGTTAGAGATGGATTTATTCACTCTTGCGTTTTATCATGCGTAGGCCGGGATCCCCTACAAACCCTCGTCCAGCTTCATGAAGTGATATGCGGTACGCTTCTCGGTTCTCATAACGATCCGAAACGGAGGGGATTTGAGGCCCGCTTATTCAGGCGCACGGGGTGCCACTGCAAAATCTCGCCGGGGGTGACCTCGACTTCACAAGCCGTATCAATCAGCCGTTGCGCTTGCGCTTGGGGGGTGGGGTAACGGGCCAGATCCGCATCTACCAGATGAGGGTGTTCCTGCAACAACTGTTCCAGAAATGCCTGCAACTCCTCAGGGCTGAGAAACTGTTCTGGCAAGCCGGGCATGAGCAGCACGTAGTGGCTAGCGGCGCGTAGCTGTTCGGGCTCGTAGTCTGAGTAGTCTGAGTTATGGACTGACATGAGTGGATCCGGATGTCTTTACTCATCATGCGCCAACTTACAGAACTCCGTGCCGCTAACGCGAGGGCAACTGCCTTGATATCCTGAAAAGGGTTTTCTTGGGTTTTCTTGGTTTGTTGTTGAGATTCGGTTCACCCTATGACCAAGCCACGCACTTTCTCTGGTATTCAGCCCTCTGGCGAACTGCATCTGGGCAATTACTTGGGGGCAATTAAAAATTGGGTGGCCGAGCAAGAGCACTACGAGAATTTCTTTTGCATTGTCGATCAGCACGCCATTACCGTCCCCCAAGATCCCAAGCTATTGAGGGAGCGTACCTGCTCGCTGTTTGCCCTCTATCTGGCCTGTGGCCTGAGCCTTGAGCATTGTGTGTTGTTTGTGCAGTCCCATGTGGCTGCTCATACGGAACTGGCTTGGTTGTTCAACACGATTACTCCGATGAACTGGGCCGAGCGCATGATCCAGTACAAGGAGAAAAAAGAGAAGCAGGGAGAAGAGACCAGTGTGGGCCTCTTTAGCTACCCGATTTTGCAGGCAGCAGACATTTTGCTCTATCAGCCCAAGTTTGTGCCGGTGGGGGAGGATCAGCGGCAGCACATCGAACTGAGTCGGGATATTGCCCGTCGCTTTAACGACCGCTTTGGTGAGGTGTTTCGCATCCCAGAAGCCCTGATTCGGGAAGAGGGAGCCCGGGTGATGAGCCTGACGGATGGTACCCGCAAGATGTCCAAATCGGATCCCTCGGATTTGAGCCGTATTCATCTCCTCGACGATGCCGATACGGTTCGCAAGAAGATTCAAAAGTGCAAAACTGACCCGATTCGCGGCATCACCTTCGACGATCCGGCCCGCCCAGAAGCCAACAATCTGCTCACCATTTACCGACTCACCTCCGGCAAAAGCAAAGAGGCGGTGGCGGCTGAATGTGCCGACATGGGCTGGGGACAGTTCAAACCGCTCCTGGCGGACAGCGTGATTGCTGCCCTAGAACCGATCCAGAAGCACTACCACGAACTCTGGAATAACCCCGACCATTTGCTCCACTTGATGCGAGAAAATGCTGCCAAAGCCCGTACCATTGCCAATCAAACGCTGCAAACCGCTCGGGACGCGATGGGCTTTCTGCCCGCCTAATAAGCTTTTGTATGGGTGCCGATGGAGCTAGCGATCCGGGTTCCCATCCCGAATTTCGACGGTACTCAGCACCCAACCCAAGCCCAATTCCGAGAGGATCCCTTTCCACCCCAGTTGTAGCCGAGCTTGCCATTCCTGGCGGTGGTTGATCAGATAGACACAAATGAGGGTGATGGCCACCCCCAACCACTGCAGCCGTGTCAGGGATTCTCCTAGGAAGGTGCTGCCGAATAGAAGGGCAAAGACAGGGGTTAAAAAGGTGAGGGAGCTAAATTCGGTCAGATTCTCTTGGGAAGCGAAATAGAAAAAGAGGGCATAGGCCAGCGCACTACCCAGCACTGAAGCATAGAGCAATCCAAGCCAATGGGATCCGCTTAAGCCCTGCCACTGCTGAGTTTCCGTGAGTCCCGAGAGGAGGATCAAAGGCAGGCTGCCCAACACCATGTGCCAACCCGTCGCCAAGACTGGATCAGCGACTTCTGCCACCTTCGGCATCATCACGGTGCCAATCGCCATCGACAAAGAGGCCATCAACATCCAAAGCACACCGGAGCTGAGGTGCAGGGATCCCCCACCCGATAGGCCGATGAGGCCAATGCCTAGTACCCCAATGCCGAGACTGACCCAACCGAGGGATCCCATCCGTTCCCGATAAAACCAGGTGGCCATCAAGGCAACAGCCAAGGGTTGCGAGTCAATCAACACAGATCCCAAGCCCGCGCCGGTTTCGGTTAACCCTTGGGCCAAAAACCCCTGAAAACAGGTGCCATCCACTAGCGCAAAAGCCACTACCCACAGCCAGCCCCGTAGCCCCTGGGGATGCCAGGGTTTGGGGTGAGATTGAGCCTGAGAGCCACGCCCTTGCCAAAGTCGGAAGGCTAGCACCAGGATCCCAGCCGGCAGCAACCGCAGAATGGCGATGAAGAGCGGCGTGGTTTCCGCCAAGGCATCCCGCATCACCACCATCGCCGAACCCCAGAGAAAGAAAGGGGCGATCATCAGCAGGCGTTGCCAGATAGGCTGAGAAAACAGGGCAGGTTGGGGCATAAGTACTTAAGACTTTGGGACAGAAATTAACCCCATGTTAAGCGCTAAGGCAGTTCGGTTACAAATCTTAATGATTGGTGGATAACCATGGGATCCCTGGAGGGCTTTCTCAACCTGGATAAACCGGCAGGCTTCACCTCCCACGACTGTGTGGCGGTGGTACGGCGGGTGTTGCGCACCCGTAAGGTGGGCCATGGGGGCACTTTAGATCCGGCGGCAACAGGGGTTTTGCCGATGGCTGTGGGGCGAGCGACGCGGTTTTTGTCCTTTTTGTCCGGCGATAAAGCCTACCGCGCCACCTTCCGTTTGGGGCAACGCAGCGATACCGACGATGCTGAAGGGCAGATCCAGGTGGGATCCCCTTGTCCTAACCTAGGCCGGGAACAGGTGGAGCAGCTCTTGCAGGAGTTTATGGGGGAGATTGAGCAGGTGCCGCCTCTCTACAGCGCCATCAAACGGCAGGGCAAAAAACTCTATCAGTGGGCTCGGGCCGGTGTGGAAGCCTCGGAACTGCAACTGGAGCCGCGCCGGGTGGTGATTCATCGACTGCAGATTGTGCAATGGCGACCTGGAGACTTCCCCGAAATTGATCTGGAGATCACCTGCGAACCGGGTACTTACATTCGTGCCATCGCCCGTGATCTGGGGGAGAAATTGGGCTGCGGAGGACTGATGAGCCGGTTGCGGCGCTTACAAAGTGGCCCGTTTCGCATTGAGGAGAGTCTGCCCCTGGATCTCTGGCAGGGATCCGTCGATCCCACCGCGGCGCTCCTGCCGATCGAAACGGGTTTTTTACACTGGGATCCGATAGTGCTATCCCCCGATGGGGCCAAACGGTGGCAGCAGGGGCAAGCAATCGACCTCGATCCGCCCTATCCCAACTCCGAGACCGTGCGGGTGCTGGACAATGATGGCCAGTTTTTGGGGTTGGGGCAACGTCAGGACACGCTGCTCAAGCCGCTGCGGGTGTTGCTGCCGGATCCCTGAATTGTTGCAGGGATGTTACATTTTCGTAACAACATTTGCCATTCTCTCAGGGCAAAGTCAGCAAGAAACCCCTGCATGTTAGACTTCTGAGGGCGAATTGGGAGCCTAGAGCCTTGACTGTTTCTGGGCCATCGCCTACTTTCTGAGGTTTGCATTCGGATCCCGGTTAGCAAAATCTCTTCTCATTTTTTCATCTCAGCCGATTCAATAAAAGACGCTACAGGAACGGAGCTTGGGATATGCGTGATGCTGTGACCACACTGATCAAAACCTACGACCTGACAGGCCGCTACCTGGATCGGGATGCGATGGACACACTCAAGTCTTTTTATGACTCGGGGCTACGGCGCATCAAGGCAGTGAATGTAATCAATCTCAACTCAGTGGATATCGTCAAGACGGCTGCCGCGGGCATGTTCACCCAGGTGCCGGATCTGATTCGTCCGGGGGGCAATGCCTATACCACCCGCCGCTATGCCACCTGTTTGCGGGATATGGACTATTTCTTGCGCTATGCTTCCTATGCCATCGTAGCTGCCGATACCAGCATTTTGGATGAACGGGTGCTGGCGGGGCTGCGGGAAACCTACAACTCTCTCGGTGTGCCAATTGCACCGACGGTGATTGGTATCCAAAACATGAAGGTGCGAACCCTAGAGCTGCTGGGCACTGACGAAGACTACAGCTTTGTAGCCGAACCCTTTGACTACCTGAGCGACGGGCTGAGCGAAAGAGATATTTGAGCCGATTTGAGCACCCGCTCTCAACCCAAGCCCTGCCAGCACTGCAGCCAAGCGGTGCATATTCGTTATGGCATCCAGTTTGAGGCGACAGGCCGTTGGTGGTTGGTATGCCCTACCTGCTGGGATCCCCTCAGCCGGAACAATCCTTTCTGCCGTTATGGGGGTACCTGGAAAGCGGGAGGGTAGTTACTCATAGTTACGAAAAGCAGCGTAAAGCCCCCGGTTTCTAACCGGGGGATATAAGCGCACAGGCTGAATTTATTCAGCAACAGAAATATATATACAATAGTCCCCATGAAACGGGTCACCACCACACTCAAGCTCAAGTTTCTTGACCTCAATGCGGTCAAAGCAGAGATGTTTAACCAGACGGTTTGTGCGACAACCGCACTGGCAAACGAACTGCTCCGCATCAGTCCGAAGGAACGAAAAGCCTTGACAACCGCCAAAGTGGTGACACCACTCAAGTCGGCCCTCTCCAACCAGGTGATTCGTGTCCTGAAGGGGAAAGCCGGCCAGCGGGTCAAGCACTTCAAAGTGTTCTGGCCAGAGGTCAACAACCAAAACTGGAAGCTGCACAAAGTAGGTAGCACCTACTCGGTGAGTTTTCCCACGATTCAGGGTGACAAGCGGGTTCCCCTTGAGGTTAGCAGTTCCTACTATGCCGAGCGTCTTGAGCGCATCCTGGCCGAACAGGATTGTGAACGGGGAACCTTGAAACTCATGAAGCTACGGGGCTGTTGGTACGCGGTTGTATCTATCACTTGGGAAGTTCCCGAAGTGAAGAGTACGGAGCGACTGGGTGTTGACCGGGGGCAGAACCGTTTGGCAGTGGCGGCCACCCGTTGGGGTCGGGCGGTGTTTTTTGGGGGTGGAGAGGTAGCCTATCGTCGTCGTCGTTTCCAGAAGCGTCGTGCCCAGTTGCAACAGGCGGGTAAATACCGAGCACTCAAGCGACTGGAGCGCAAAGAAGCCCGTTGGATGAGGGCGGTCAACCACACCGTGAGCCGCCGCATTGTACGGTTTGCCAAGGCGGTAAATGCGGATGTGTGGATGGAAGACCTCTCAGGTATCCGCCAATCCAGACAGAGCCAGAAGGCGCGTTCGGATGCCGGGAAATCGCGCCATACCTGGTCGTACTACGACCTGGAGTGGAAGGTTGCCTACAAGCTGGAAATGGCAGGTAGAACTCTACACAAGCGCCCTGCTGCCTACACATCCAAAACCGACCACAGGACAGGATTGATCTGCTCCGCAGGGCCGGAGGCCATTGGGAAAAGGAGTGGGCATCTGTTCACTGGGCAGGACGGGTATTGCTGTGATGCCGACTGGAATGCCGCAATGAACATTGCCCAGTGGGACGGATTCGCGTGTCCTCTGAGTCTAAAAGAAGCCGTATCTGTAATGGGTACGGTCGGCTCAGGGGATGGGGTAGTTGGCAATCCCCTGAACTCCATGAATCCTCCACAGCTTCAAGCTGTGGGGAGCTAGAAGGGAGAATCCCCCGGTTTCTAACCGGGGGAGTGTCAAAGTTCATTGAGCTGAAATTGCCTTAAGGCTCCACAAAAGTAGGGGCTGTCCTGCGGAGCAGTCTTTTTGCTGTTTTGTCGGATTGAAGGACTGGGGATCCCATGGGATCCCTGTTGAGGCGTCTAGTCTTCCAACCAAGGCTGGCAACTACAAACCAAATGTCGATCCCCGTAGGCGTTGTCAATCCGGCTCACGCTTGGCCAAAACTTGTGAGCTTTCACCCAGGGGGCAGGGTAGGCGGCTAGCGAACGGGAATAGGGACGATCCCACTGATCCGCCGTCACCACTTCGGCAGTGTGAGGCGCCTGCTTGAGGAGATTGTGAACGGGATCCGCCTCCCCCCGCTCAATGGCAGCGATCTCCTGGCGAATGGCGATCATTGCCTCACAAAAGCGATCCAACTCCTCCAGCGACTCACTCTCCGTCGGTTCCACCATCATCGTGCCCGCCACCGGCCAAGAAATGGTAGGGGCATGAAAGCCATAGTCCATCAGCCGTTTGGCCACATCCTCCACCTCGATACCTGCACTCTTCTTGAGGGGGCGCAAATCCAAAATGCACTCGTGGGCCACCAGGCCTGTGGATCCCTTGTAGAGCACCGGGTAGTAGGGATCCAACCGCTTGGCAATGTAGTTGGCATTCAAAATCGCCACTTGGGTGGCAAGGGTCAGTCCGGCGGATCCCATCAGGCGAATGTAAGCCCAAGAAATGGGCAAAATGCTGGCACTGCCCCAAGGGGCGGCACTGACGGGCCCCCTGCACCCCGGGAGAAAAGGATGACCGGGCAAATAAGGCAACAAATGGGCTGCCACCCCAATCGGCCCTACCCCCGGCCCGCCTCCCCCGTGGGGAATACAGAAGGTTTTGTGCAGGTTCAGATGGCAAACATCCGCCCCCAACTCAGCAGGACGGCAAAGGCCCACCTGGGCGTTGAGATTGGCCCCATCCATGTACACCTGCCCACCCGCCTCATGGATAATCTGGCAGATGTCCCGGATCCCTTCCTCAAACACACCGTGGGTGGAGGGATAGGTAATCATCAAAGCCGCCAGCTGCTCCCGATGTCGTTCGGCTTTGCTGCGCAAATCCTCGATATCGATGTTGCCGGCTGCATCACAAGCCACGCTCACTACCCGCATTCCTGCCATCACTGCGCTGGCTGGGTTGGTACCGTGGGCGGAGGTGGGGATCAGACACACTTGCCGATGTCCTTCTCCTCGGGCCTGGTGGTAACGGCGAATCGCCAACAAACCGGCATACTCCCCCTGGGATCCGGCATTGGGCTGTAGGGAAACCCCGGCAAAGCCGGTGATCTCCGCCAACATCTGTTCCAGTTGGGCAAATAGCGTTTGGTAGCCGCGCGTCTGCTCCAGAGGGACAAAAGGATGGATCTGAGCAAATTCCGGCCAACTCACCGGGATCATCTCCACCGTGGCGTTTAGCTTCATGGTGCAGGAACCGAGCGGGATCATGGAGTGGGTCAAAGATAGATCCCGACTTTGCAGGCGGTGAATATAGCGCAGGAGCTCGGTTTCTGAGTGGTAACGGTTGAAGACGGGGTGCGTCAAATAGGGTGTGGTGCGGATCAAACTGGGGGGCAAGCTCCGACTCAAATCGGGCAACGGCTGATTGGGATCCCAGCCTTCTCGTTCCTCAAAGGGGAGATTGGAGCCGGTAAAAAGTTGGAATAGATCCCATATATCGACTGCGGTTGTGGCTTCATCCAGACTGATCCCCACCGTTCGCTCGTCGATTTGCCGCAGATTGATCCGCTGTTGGACGGCCCGAGCCTGAATCTCTTGGATCTGGGCTGGGGATTGACCTTGCACCCAAAAGGTGTCGAAAAAGTGCTCTGGCCCCACCTTGTAGCCCAGCTCCCGGATACTGGCCGCCAACCGATGGGCCTGCCCATAGATCCTCAAGGCCATCTTCCGTAATCCCTTAGGGCCGTGATAGACCGCGTACAGGGAGGCCATCACCGCCAGAAGCACCTGGGCCGTACAGATGTTGCTGGTGGCTTTGTCGCGGCGGATGTGTTGCTCGCGCGTTTGTAGCGCTAGGCGTAGGGCAGGCTTACCTTGGGCATCTTGAGAAACACCCACCAGGCGTCCCGGTAATAGACGTTTGTGGGCTTCGCGGGTGGCAAAGTAGGCGGCATGGGGGCCTCCGTACCCAAGTGGGATGCCAAAGCGTTGCGTGGATCCGACGACAATATCTGCCCCCCATTCCCCGGGTGGTTTTAGAAGGGTCAAGCTGAGCAAGTCAGCAGCCACCGTAACCAGGATCCCCCGCTGATGGGCTTGCTCGACCAACTGGTGATAGTCCCGAATCTCACCGGAGGTGTTGGGATACTGCAGCAGCAGGCCAAAGCTTTCTCCGTCCAACCGAAACTCCGCCGGATCCGCCACGCGAATCTGGATCCCCAACGGCTCGGCCCGCGTTTGCAATACCGCCAAGGTTTGGGGATGACAGCCTCGATCCACCCAGAAGATGGAGCTGCCTTTGGCCGCTAGCCCATAACTGAGGGTCATGGCTTCTGCTGCTGCGGTGGCTTCATCCAGCAAAGAGGCATTGGCGATCTCCATCCCCGTCAGATCGATCACCATCGTCTGAAAATTCAGCAGGGCTTCTAACCGTCCCTGGGCGATCTCCGCTTGGTAAGGAGTGTACTGAGTGTACCAGCCAGGGTTTTCCAGAATGTTGCGCTGAATAACGGGCGGAGTCAGACAGTTGGAGTAGCCCATCCCCAAAAAGGAGCGCCACACCTGGTTTTGAGCAGCAATCTCCTTCAGCTCCGCCAACACCTGCTGCTCGGTGCGCGGGGATCCCAACCGCAAAGGCTGTGGGGTACGAATCGCCGTCGGTACCGTTTTCTCCACCAATTCCTGGAGAGAACCCAGCCCCAAAACCGCCAACATTTGCTCAATCTGCTTGGGATCCGGGCCAATATGCCGCCATACAAACTGCTCCGATTGCTGAAGAAGCCCCAGCTCAGGAGATTGGGGTGGTGTCCCGTCTGTAGGGAGTTGCTCCTGCGCGGGGGAGGTGGAAATGGCCGGATTGAGAGTAGCGGAGTCAGTCATGGTGCAAGGCTGGACTCAAAAAAGAGACTGTCTCCTGATCATAGTTGTTAAAAATTGTTTCTGTAGGAATCGAGATCCCACCTCGGCTCTCGATTCGGGGTAGGGGGGATGAGAGACTAAATGGTTGGAAGATATTACAGCTTTTCCCGACTTCAGGTCCCGACTTCATAGAGGACTTGAGGCTGAGCAGGATCCTTGCTAGGCAAGAGATGAGTCTGTGTTGGCTGTAGTCAGTATCGCTGGAAAAGCTGTATCGCCCAATCAAACGAGCGTTTTGAACCCTGTTCGGAGAAGTGGTGTTATGCGTTTCCTGTTGTCCGCCCTAGTTCGTTTCCTGTTGATTGTGTGTCTGTGTTTTGCCCCTTTGGGGATCCTGGGTGTGGCTCATGCTGCGGAACTTCCCGCTGTGAAGCATCTGGATGCCCCGATTGATGTGAACAACACCATCTTGCGCAACTACCGCCAATTGCCTGGGTTCTACCCCAATTTGGCCCGCACTTTGGTGCAGAATGCTCCCTACAACAGCTTGGAGGATATGCTGCGGATCCCGGGCCTGACAGAGGAACAAAAAGCCTTGATCAAAGCTAATGCCGAGAACTTTGTCATCGGTGAGTATCAGGAGGGGGCCAACCAACTGGAAAACCGCATCAACCAAGGCTACTACGGTTGATCCTAATGCTCCCAACAGAATGGCTGTTGAAGGGAATGGGCTCGTTGGACTGCCTCTTTACCGATTAAAGGGGGAGTGTGGCCTACGATGACCCTACGGGTCGTCCGGAGGACGATAACGTCTGCAAGTACCTGGTGGAGCTGTTTCCCGATACTTTTGCCGAGTGGTTGCTGGGATCCCCTGTTCCCTGGGTTCAGCTGCAGCCGACGGAACTTTCCAGCAAGCCCATCTGAGCCGATTCCCTCATGCTCCTGAGGGCCGAAAACCTGATCCTGCACCTGGAGTTCCAAACCGACCCCGACCCTGAGCTGCCTTTTCGCATGGCCGATTACTGTCTGCGCCTCTACCGCCGCTACCCCGACCAGCAGCTGCGGCAGCTCGTAATTTACCTGCGAAAAACCCGGTCGGAACGGGTGTACCAGACCAGCTTCCAGAGAGGAGGGCCTGCAAGAGGACTTACAACAAGGCTTACAGCAAGAAGCAAGCCGACTGACCTTGAATCAACTGCGGCGCAAGCTAGGGCTTTTGCCGGAAGAGACAGCTGAGACCATCCGGTGAGGAGTGCTGAGCACAAAGCTAAGAGTGTTTACCAATGTAACGCTCCTTTGCGTTAAAGTTGTAAAGAAATGCCTGCGGCAACCCAGCCAGAAAGGCCATATCTCTTTTGGCTTATTTTTATGTCACTCCCCATCCGTAATGTCGCCATCATTGCCCACGTTGATCATGGCAAAACCACCCTCGTGGACGCGCTGTTGCGGCAAGCGGGCACCTTTCGGGAGGGGGAGGAAGTTCCCACCTGTGTGATGGACTCCAATACCCTGGAGCGGGAACGGGGCATCACCATCCTTTCCAAAAATACGGCAGTTCGCTACGGTGAAACCCTCATCAATATTGTCGATACGCCCGGCCACGCTGATTTTGGTGGCGAGGTGGAACGGGTGCTGGGCATGGTGGAGGGGTGTCTACTGATTGTGGATGCCAACGAAGGCCCGATGCCGCAAACCCGGTTTGTACTCCGTAAGGCCCTGGAAAAAGGGTTGCGCCCCATTGTGGTGGTGAACAAGATCGACCGTCCCCGCGCCGAACCCTACAAAGCGATTGACAAGGTGCTAGATCTATTTTTGGAGCTGGGCGCAGACGAAGACCAGTGTGACTTCCCCTATCTGTTTGCCTCTGGGCTACAGGGCTTTGCCCTCGAAGAGGCCGATCTAAACGATTTTCTGGCAGGGAACTACAGCGGATCCCTGGATATGCAGCCCCTTTTTGACGGGATCCTGAAGCATGTCCCTCCACCGATTGGCGATGCCAGCAAGCCGCTACAGTTGCAAGTCACCACCCTGGAGTACTCGGAGTATCTGGGTCGGATCGTGATTGGCAAGATCCACAACGGCACCATCCGTCTCGGGGAGCAACTGGCCCTAGTGAAAGAAGAGGGCAAGATCGTCAAAAACAAGGTCACCAAGCTGTTTGGCTTTCAGGGGTTGCAGCGGATCGAACTGACCGAAGCTACAGTTGGGCACATTGTCGCAGTGGCTGGATTTGCGGAGGCCAACATTGGTCATACCCTGACTAGCCCGGATAATCCACAAGCCTTACCCCTGATTAAGGTAGATGAGCCCACCTTGCAGATGGTGCTCTGCGTGAACGATTCCCCCTTTGCTGGCCAGGAAGGCACCTTTGTCACCTCCCGGCAACTGCGGGAGCGGCTGATGCGGGAATTGGAAACCAACGTTGCCCTGCGGGTGGAAGAAACCGACTCCCCGGATCGCTTCTTGGTGTCGGGTCGGGGGGAACTGCACTTGGGCATTTTGCTAGAAACCATGCGGCGGGAAGGCTATGAGTTCCAGGTGGGGCAGCCACGGGTAATTTTCCGGGAAGTGAACGGCCAACCCTACGAACCCTACGAGTGCTTGGTGCTGGATGTGCCGGAGTCAGCGATGGGATCCTGTATCGAACGGTTGGGGCAACGGCGGGGGGAAATGCAGAACATGATGGTTGGCTCCGATGGGCGGGCGCAACTGGAATTTGTCATTCCGGCACGGGGGTTGATCGGCTTCCGGGGTGAGTTCATCCGCATGACCCGTGGGGAAGGGATCATGAGCCACAGCTTTTTGGAGTACCGCCCCATGACTGCCGAAATGGAGATGCGCCGCAATGGGGTGCTGATTGCGTTTGAAGAAGGGGTCGCCACCAGCTACTCCCTCAAAAATGCTGAGGATCGGGGGGTGTTTTTCATCTCACCGGGAACCCGTGTCTACAAAGGCATGGTGGTGGGAGAACACAATCGCCCGCAGGATCTGGAGTTGAACGTCTGCAAAACCAAGCAGTTGACCAACCACCGCGCGGCGGGGGGAGAAGAACTGGTGCATTTGCAGGCCCCCGTGGATATGAATCTGGAGCGGGCCCTCGAGTACATCAGTGAGGATGAGTTAGTAGAGATCACCCCCAAGTCGGTGCGCCTACGGAAAGCTCAGCTTACCACCTCCCGCCGCTGAATCCCTTCAACCAAACCAAAACACAGGTCGCCCCTGCTGCCGCAAGTAGAACGCCAGATTGGGGAAATAAAAGGCCCCCCAGATGCCTACCAAGACCACACCCGCCCCAAACAGGATTAGCCACAGGCGCGGGCGACTGTGAATCCTTTCGGATCCCACCTGTATATAGGCCAGATCCAACCAAGCGGTGTTGCCGCGGCGAAACCAGCCCACCAGTTTGACCCGCTTGCCCATGAGTGCCCGAATGCGTTTCAGACGGGAAAACACATTGCCTACTGGCCCGAAAGGGGAGGTAAAGCGTACCGGGATCAACCCCGTAGAGTCCTGTAGCTTCAGTTCCGCCCCCAATTGATAGCCAGAACGCCCCAGCCCCACCAGTTCTCCTTCCAACTCCACCCACTGACCCCGGCGGGGATCCGCGTAGGGATCCGCAACCAAACTCAGGACATCTGTCAATCGGGCTTGGGGGGTGCGCCGGTACATCAAGCCGGCCTTAGCCCACAACCCTACCCCGTAACCCACCACCACCGCCGCCAAGATCACCTTGGGATCCAGACGATTTTGCAGCGTCAGATAGAGGATCAACCCCACCAGCCAACCGATCAGGATCCCGACCACCTCAGCAGCATAAATGGCCAGATCCCACCCAAACTGACCCTTAAGGCGAGCTGCATCCAGCTTTTGTCCAGCTTGGGATCCCAGCCCCAGCTCCATTGGCAGCCGCAACCGTTCTCCATATCCTGCCAAAACCTTGAAACGGTGCCCCATCAAGGGATGGCTGGAATTGGCCTGCATCCAACGGGCCCAGGGATTGTACTGATCCCAGAGAAAGATTTGTCCCACTTGCTCTGGCTGCATCAGTGGATCTTCCGGATTCTGTAAAACCCGATTTGCCGCTCCGGCAGCGGTTGTGGTTTTGAAATCCAGCAGAGCAAACAGGCGAGTACAGTGCAGCAAAGAAGCAGGCCGTTTGTCGTTTTTGTGGGCCTCTTGCAGGCCATCAGCACTTTTGATCAGGGCGCTGATCAACCCATTGGGATTGCCCGTCACTTCCACTGCAAAGTGATCGGCATGATAAGTGCCAAGGCGAGACAGAAAAAACAAAGGATAGGACAAAACCGTGTAGAGCAAGTAAATGAACGGAGCCACATGACCGATTAAGTCTTTGCGCCGACTCTGGCCCCGCCCTTCCCCCAGTTTGCTCACCTGCTCCAAAGCTAGGTAAATCAGTTGAACCGGGGATCCCAGCAGGGTCATCACCAGGGCATCCCCATTCACAATCCGCCCCAAGGCTTGAGCATAGACCGCTGCAATTTCATCCTCAGTGAGTTGCTCCAACAGTCCTTTCGTGACCACAATCCGGCAGCCATCCGAAAAAGTGCCATAGACAAATGCCAGGGGGCCAGCATCCGGGATCACCCCCAAGCGAGGCTGTTTCAGTTGCTTCTGGGCGCAGATGCGTTGCAGGAGGCGGGCGGTTTCGGGGCTATGGCGCTCGATTTCACTGAGGCTGGCCCAACGCAATTTGTGCAGCCGTTGGTGCAGTTGATCCATCAGCCAGGGGGCAAAGAACAAAAGGCCCACGCCAACGTTGATCGCTAAGCTACCGGCCACCAGCCAGCGCAACCCATTGCGCAGCCAGGGCAGCACCCCCCGCAACCAAGACAGTTGGCGCGGAAAGCCCAATCGACTGAAATCCAGTTGTCCGCCCACCAGCGCAAAACAAACCCACCACAACAGCGCCGCGGCCAGCAGCAGGGATCCCCATTTGGCCCAGCGCAAAGAACCGGCCCGATCCGGTAAGGGGAGCTTCATGCCCAGTTGAATGGCCCGTTGACGAGCGGATGGGGCTCCTAAGTCGGGTTTAGTCTTAGGGTTAGGGGCTGGCTCTACGGGAATAGAGGAAGCAGAACGCTTTTGGGCCGGGGGGAAAGGTTCGGAGTCCTTTTCTGCGACGACAGGCAGACGGAGAAGGATTTTTTGGGCCCAACTTTGCACCTGTGGGTTGGGGTGTTGCAGCAGTTCAAGGCAGAGGGTCCGCGCTTTTCGTATCTGGCCCGATTGATGGTAGGCCCGCACCAGGTTCATTTTGGCTTCAAGGGTTTCGCTGTTGGGTGGAGCTGCCGGGATCCCTTGGGCCAAGTAGTCTTCAAAAAGTTGAATAGCTTCTTGAAAACGGCCCTGCCGCAGTGCTTCTTTGCCTGCCTGGACGGCATCGGAGATCATCAGCTTGCTCCTGTCGCGGATCTGCCTGTTACCCCAGCTTACCCAGGGATCCGACCTAGAGAGGCCTTATCCCCCCGAAGAGGGTAGTTGAGGGATCAGCGAATCTGGGCAAGGTAGCCTGTTCGGAGTTCCAGATGAAACAAAAGGTGAAATCTGTCTATCCACCTCGATGGCAATACCCCTCTACCCGATGGCAGCCAACAGAAAAGATGCACTTGTCCAAGTCAACTCAGTCAAGTAACCAAAACCCAAGCAAATCTCTGCAAAGATTCCGAGAAAACGGCTTAACCGAGTCATGCCCAAACCTTAAACTCATCTTGGTTGGCATCCCACTTTTTCTTGGTCAGAATTATGGTTCCCACACAAAGCCGAAAACAAGAAGAGCACAACAATGAACCGCTACGTTAAACAAATTACCCTTAGATTAGGCCTTGTTGTCATTTTTATAGCAGCTTTTTTCTTTTATACACAATCTGTAGGCGAGTCGGTTAAGTTTAGCGCTCCCTTTGACGGAGCTATAGCCAACTCTAGTACAAGCTCTAGTGCAGAAGTCTCAGCGGCTGGAGAGACGGTATCGGGGATTGTTTTTGAGGATTTGAACCAGGATGGCGAACATCAAGCCGATGAGCCTGGGATCCCGGAAATCATCGTCTCCAATGGGCGTGACGTGACCCTAACAGACTCGGAGGGAGCCTACAGCCTGCCCGTCTTCGACAACATGACCGTCATGGTCAGCAAACCTTCTGGCTACAGAGTACCCCTTGACGAGAATAATGTGCCGCAGTTTTCCTATATTCACAAGCCAGAGGGGACACCCACACAACTTCGCTATGGCGGGATAGCCCCAACCGGGCCGTTGCCAGACTCCATTGATTTTCCCTTAACTCGCAGCGAGGAATCAAACTCCTTTTCTTGTGTAGTGATGGGAGATACACAGCCCTACTCCAATACTGAAATAGGCTATGTCCGGGATACAGTTGTTAAGGATCTCCTCGCTCAGGATCTCTCTTCCTCAAGGTGCATGATTTTGCTTGGGGATGTGATGGGAGATGATCTCAGCCTGTTGCCTCGGTTCATGAATGTGATGGGGGCAGTAGGTTTGCCTCAGTATTACATCCATGGCAATCATGACTACGATTTCGATGCCACCTCCGATGAAGATTCTGCCGATAGTTGGCGATACATTTATGGGCCTAACTACTTCAGTTTCCAGATTGGCGATGTGTTTTTCGTGGTTTTGGATAATGTGGTTTATCCCTGTGGCGAAGCCGATGCTGGCTCCGGCGGTCGAGAAGCCTGTACCCGTGCCGATGCGGATCCCACCTACAATGGCCGGATTCCAGAACAGCAAATGACTTGGCTGGAAAACACCTTAGAATACGTGCCCCAAGACAACCTGGTGGTGGTGATGCATCACATTCCACTGGTCTCCTTCATCGACAGCAATAGCGGGCGCCACCAAACCGATAATGCCAATGAGTTGTACAAGCTCCTGGAAGGTCGGCCTGCCCTCTCTCTGTCCGGCCATACCCACACCTACGAAATTTTGTCTACTGGAGAATCCTTTCGGGGCTGGCAAGAGCAAGTGGGGGTTTCCCGCCTTCCTTTCGACCATATTGTCGGCGGTGCCCCTTCCGGCAATTGGTGGCAGGGGGACTTTAGCTTCGACGGGATCCCGATGGCTTTTACCCGTGGAGGTACCCCGCAGGGCTACTTGATGATTCACTTTGACCAAGCGGACTATCGGGTGGATTTTTATGCCTCCAATCAGCCACAGCAGCGGAAGATGGCCCTATCTTTTAATACCCCTGCCTTTCGCTCTTGGTTTGAAACCCTGTGGAAATGGCAAGACGATCGAGGGCCAGGGACAGAAGAGATTCCACCCCTAACCGTGAACGATCTAGAGGATCTCAAGCTCTTTACCCCAGATGAGCTGGCGGAAGGGGTTTATCTGACGGCAAATGTGTGGAGCGGAGAACGCAATACGGAGGTGTCTGTCAGCATCGATAACGGTGCTCCCCAGGCGATGACGCGCACACAGCCCGGAGAGGGAGAGGATATTCTTGCCGGCCCCGAGTATGCGGATCCCTTTTCGGTGCCGCGGCAATTAACCATTGGGCGCTATGCCTACCAGAGTACGTCTGGGGATCCCCGGGCACAGGGGTTCGAGATTTGGCAAGGCTCACGATTTGGGCCGGTGGCTCCTCAGGGGATTGCCAGTTGGGGAATTGCCAACAGTTCTACCCATCTCTGGCGGTGGCCTTTGCCTTCCGACTTACCCATGGGATCCCATGTGGCCAGCGTGACGGTGAAGGATCGCTATGGGCGAGAATTTGTGGAGCGGATCCCTTTCGAAGTGCGGGCGGAACGGCCCTTTAGATACTGGAATGATGAGCTGTGGAAGGGCTAGAGCATGGCCCATCTCGGGAGTCATCTAGCATTACCCCTCAGCACCCCTCAGCTCTTCAGCAGGCATCGCCGTAACCGATTCAGAGCGGTTTGGGTGCTCCACCAGTGGATCCCTTCTCGACCGCGGAGGGTGCCGAACTGATACTCGTAACCCTGATTGACTGACAAAAGCTGCTTACAGATAGCTGGGTGCCTTGCTGTGCGGTAGTTTTGGAGATTGAAGAGATGAAGGGGGAGCCAGCGTTCTAAGCTTAGATACCACTCAAAACCGTGAACGCTG